>JAITQR010000080.1 GCA_031288815.1 Treponema sp. | reverse complement strand
CTGCTTCCTTTAAGTCTTAACGTGTATAATATGATCCTGATGAAAAATTTTTTTGAGCAGATTCCCGAAAGCCTTCTGGAGTCCGCCGACATGGATGGCTGTACCCCTTTCCAGGCTTTCTACAAGATCATCCTGCCTCTTTCCAAGCCGGCCCTGGCCTCTATCGGGCTTTTTTTCGCGGTTGCTTTCTGGAACGAATTTTTCACTTTTGTTATGTACATTACCAATACTAATCTGTACAATTTCCAGGTAAAAATCCGGGAGCTTATTCTGGACAGCCAGAATCTCCAAATGGCGGATAGTACCATCAATCTTCGACAATCTCAGAACGCTATGATTATCGTCGCTATTATCCCTTTCATGCTTATCTATCCCTTCTGCCAGATGTACTTTGTGCAGGGGGTCACTATGGGCGCTATTAAAGAGTAGGAGGTGCCTGGTATGGCTAAAATCGTAAAGATAAAAGATCTGGTTGTGGATGAATTCGCGGTGAAGAACTACGTGGGCGGGACGCGGAAGGCCACGCCCACCCGGGGCGCGAAAGGGATTCCAGCGCCTTTATGGTCAGGGTAATCGCCGACAACGGCCTTGAGGGGATTTATTTTTCCTCCGCCAGTTATGTAAAGCCTAACGCGAATTATAATGTCCCCAGGGACGCGGCGGATCATTCGGCGGGAACCAGGGGTTATTCGGTTCCGGATATTTTACGCAGCCTTATTAAGCCTATGATCACCGGCGAAGAGGCCACCGCCCGGGAACGGATCTTCAACAAGATCGCCCAGCGCCAAAGGCTGAATCAGGCGATTAACGAAAAAGTGCTGGCCTATGTGGACTGCGCCCTCTGGGATCTGGCGGGCAAGATCGCGGGACTGCCGGTGTACAAGCTTTTGGGGGGAAGCCGCGGCAAAATCCGGGCCTACGCCAGCACGATGGTGGGAGACCATTACGAGGGCGGCCTCGATACCCCGGAAGCCTATGCCCGGTACGCGGTGGAATGTAAAAAGCGGGGTTTTACCGCCTACAAACTTCATACCTGGGCGGAATTACCCTGGACGGAATCGGTGTGCCGCTCCACGGCGGACTGGAAGCGGGACGCCGAGGCTTGTCTTGCGGTACGGGCCGCGGTGGGGGAGGGTATGGATCTGATGCTTGATCCCTTCCACTACTACGACCGCTACGACGCCCTGAAACTGGGAAGGGAACTGGAAAAGGCCCATTACACCTGGTTTGAGGAACCCATGGATGAATACAACCTGAGTTCCTACCAATGGCTCTGTGAGAATCTGGAAATTCCCATTTGCGGCCCGGAAGTGGCTTTGGGTAAACTTCAGACCCGGGCGGAATGGATAGTAAAAAAAGCTTCGGATATCTGCCGTACCGGGGCCTTTGACGTGGGCGGACTTACCCCCACCCTCAAAACGGCCCATCTCTGCGAGGCCTTTGGGATTCCCCTGGAGATCCATTCCCCGGGCCCCTGCAATATTCACCTGATTGCCGCCATGTCCATTCCCGGCGAGTATTACGAGTACGGGCTTATTCACCCCTTCCTGGACT
This sequence comes from Treponema sp., assembly GCA_031288815.1. The sequence continues at coordinate 2,157 of JAITQR010000080.1, read as the reverse complement.
GGGCTACCCCGCCCTACCTCAATTCCCCCTGCGACCAGTTTGAGAACGGGTACATTCTGGTTCCCCAGGGAGAGGGAATGGGCTGGGATATCAACTACGATTACATCAAAGACAACCTGATCAAGAGGGAGTAATATTTTTGGCGGGTTTCATGGCGGCTTGGTTTCCGGAGGATAGTTATCAATGGCAAACAGTGAGATTACCTGGCATGGTGAAGACGGGCTTGGCTGGAAGGTGTCAGTAGGGATTGAAAATGGAGTCCCCTGTATCTATGAACTGGCCTACCAGGGCAAGGATGGATGGGTAAATTTGGCGGGCCCTCTGTATCCCCAGTTTGAGGTAAGCACCGGCCCCCGCAAGGTTGACGCGGCCCGGGGATACGATTACGAAAATCGCTGGAACGCCTACGGGGATAACCCTCTGGCCGATCCTGGGGAGATTGAGACCGCGGTGGCTTCCTTCGCGGCAACCAGGTGGGAGATATCGAAAGACGGCGCTGTTACCGTTGTCGATTTTGACGGCCTTGAAATGGGCTATTTCAAAGGTAATGTCCGCTTTAGTTTTTATGAAGGTTCCAACCTTATCCGGGTGGAAGCGGCGGCGGCTAACGACAAGCACGATTCCCTGGCATATATTTATCGCGCCGCCCTTACCGGTTTTACGCCGGGTAAACTCTACTACCGCGATCTTCGCCGGAATTTTGTCAATGAGCTTCCCCGTGGTAAGTCGGGTACGGAAAAGTATATCCGGGTTTATGCCCGGAACCGGGTACTCGCCATGGAACAGCCCAACGGTTCGGTGGCGGTATTCCCTCCTCCTCATAAATTTTTCTTTCCCCGGCAGCTCGAAATAAATCTGGGGTTTAACTATTATCGCAAGGAAGAAGACGAGGGTGCATTAACTTTGGGTGTACGGCATAATGAAAAGAACGGCTACTACGAAACCTGCCCGAATCAGCGTTGCTGGCCTTGTTATAACGCCAAACCCGGAACGATTCAAAAAATGGCTTGTTATTTCGCGCTTAGCGCGGAAAACGTGAACCATTGCCGGGAGATGGTAATGCGCTACACGCACAACGATCGTTTTCCGGATATCCCGGGATACAAGAAAATGGCGGATCATTTCCATATGGCTTTCAGGGAATTCTGGCTTCAGGACAAGGACAAGGAACAGGATTGGGAGATCCTCTTTAAAGAGATGGGTGTGGATATCGCCTACCTGAATGACTTCCATGGCGGCGACGGTCATCCGGAGGATAACGGCGAAAGACGGCTTAAAGATCTGCGGGAATATTTTGCCGCCTGCCGCAGCCGTTCAACGCCGAACTTCCTGGTGGTAGCCGGGGAGGAGCCGAATGATCAGATCGATGGGCACTGGAACGTATTTTTCCCTAAACCGGTACTGTTTTCCCGGGGCCGGGACCCCGGTCAGCCCTTTTTGGAACAGACCGAATACGGCCCCTATTATCACCTGGGTTCCGGCGAGGATATTACCGCCATGCTCAAGGCGGAAAAAGGGTTTATGCTGCTGCCCCATCCCCGGACCAAGGCTTCCGAAGGATGCCCCGATATCTACAGGGACGCGGCCTTTTTCCGGGACCCCACTTATATTGGTATTGGTTTCCGGTATATGCCCGCGGATAATTCCTGCGATCGTCTCATCGACGGGCGTAATGAGGAAACCTGGAATGATATAAACAACTGGTGCGATCATCCCAAATATATTCTTGGCGAGGTTGATACTTATCAGAAAAGCATTGACTATGATCCCTATGGGGACTTCAATGTCAATTATCTCAAGATAGGGGATACTCTTCCCATGCCGGACAACTACGGGCCTATCATAGAAGCGGTTAAGAAAGGGGACTTCTTTGTTTCTACCGGTGAAGTGCTTATTTCCGCCTGTGAGGTGAAGGACGGTTCGGCGGACGCGGAAATTTCCTGGACTTTCCCAATGAACTTTGCCGAGGCGGTTTATTCCGACGGTAAAACAGTAAAACGCGAAATAGTAAAATTGACCGATACCGGGCCTTTTGGCAGCAGGGAGATTCATATTGAATTTCCCAAAGGAATGAAGTGGGCGCGGTTTGCCGCCTGGGATTCCGCCGGAAACGGCGCTTTCCGCCAGCCGGTATTTTTTAAAGAGTAGAATTGTTGT
>JAITQR010000367.1 GCA_031288815.1 Treponema sp. | reverse complement strand
ACCGTGGCGAGGCTCGCGGCCTTTCCCCGGAGTTCTTCGGGAAAGCCGGTCTGGGCCACGTTAACCCCGCAGCCGATATACACGGTCCGGCCGTCCCCCTCGGTCAGGATGCCCGCCAGCTTGCCGAAAACGCCTTCCGGCCCGGCGGCCATCACGTCGTTGGGCCACTTTACCTGCACCTTCTCCCGGAGAAGGGGCGCGAAGTCTTCCACCGCCTCCGCCACGGCAAGGCCGGTTCTTAGGGTTACGGCGGGGGGGATAGCGGAAAAATCAGGATACCGGAGCAGCAGGGTAAAGGGGAGGCTTTCTCCCCGGCTCATGTTCCAGGGCCGGTTCCGCCCCCGGCCGCGGCCCTGTTCCTGGAAGCCGGCGGCGATTACCGTGCCGTGGGGGTTGCCGGAAGCGGCGAGCCGCCGGGACTCGTCCATGGTGCTGGATACGGTCTCCCGGTAGTATACCGGCGCGCCGAAGGGGTTAAACAGGGCAAGGGTCTTCATGGCCCACCTCAATCCGCCCAGTTCTTTACCAGGATCTCGCCAACACCGCCGCGTCCGGAAGGATCCGAATTGATCGGCCTCCTGGCCCGAACCGGCACTATCTCAAAATCCCGGTAAAGATCCCGGATAAATTCCGTATCCGCGTTACTCAGGAGGCACAGCGCCCCCCTCCCGGTCATCCTGACAAACACATCCCGAAGCCGCCGCTGTTCGTCGTCGCCAAATCCGCCCGCCTGGTATCCGGTAAAACTGCTTTTATCCGGGCTATGGTAGGGGGGATCGAAGTAGATGAACGAAGGACTGCCCGCCTCCGGCAGGGCAGCCTCAAAATCGCGGTTCAGTACCGTAACGTCATTGCCATTCAGATAAGCGCTGATCCGCCGCAGGACGGCCTCTTCACCGATAAGCGGGTTTCTGTACTTTCCGTAGGGCACGTTAAACAAACCCCGGGAATTAACCCGGTACAGGCCGTTGTAGCAGGTTTTGTTGAGAAATATCAGACGCGCCGCTTTTTCCACATCCCCCAGGGCCTTAAACGCTCCGGCGTCCCTGTCCAGATTCCGGATCTGATAGTAATACGCCTCGCTGTTCTTCCGCCGGTGTTCCTCCAGCAGTTCTATAAGGGCGTCGACATGCTCTTTTACCGCCCGGTAGGTAGCTATCAGCTGGGTATTGGAGTCGTTTATTACCGCCTTCCGGGGCAGCAGGTGAAAGAGAACCGCGCCGGCCCCGACAAAGGGCTCGTAATAGGCGCGGGCGGCCATATCGGCGGGAAGGTTTTTCTCTATGGCCGGCAGCAGCTGCCTTTTCCCTCCGGCCCATTTCAGGTACGGCCTCATCGGGGGCTTGTCCTTTACCATGGGCCTATCCTATCCTGATGACGCAAAAACGACAACTTTGAAACCCCTACCGGAGGAAACATGCCTTTAGTATGCCTGGATCTTGAGGGAGTGCTGGTTCCCGAAATCTGGATCGCCTTTTCGGAAGCCACCGGGATTCCCGAATTCCGGCGGACCACCCGGGACGAGCCGGATTACGACAAACTGATGAAATTCCGCATCGAGCTTCTCAAGCGCCACAAACTCAGGCTGCCGGATATCCAGCGGGTTATCGGAACCATGTCCCCCCTGGAAGGGGCGGAGGATTTTACCGCGAAACTGCGGGAGCGGACCCAGCTGGTGATCCTCTCCGACACCTTCGAGCAGTTCGCCAGGCCCCTCATGGCCAAGCTTTCCTGGCCTACCCTCTTCTGTAACAGCCTCAGCACAGGGGAAGACGGAACCGTTACCGGTTACCGGCTGCGGCAGCGGGAGGGTAAAAAACACGCCGTGGCGGCCTTTAAATCCATTAATCTGCGGGTTTTTGCCGCCGGGGACTCCTTCAACGACCTGGCGATGATACACGAGGCCGACGGGGGCTGTCTTTTCCGGGCGCCGGAGCGGATCCGCCGGGACTACGGCGGGATACCCTGCGTGGACAGCTACGGGGAACTCCTGGATCAGATAGACCGCTTCCTGTCGCTTCCCGTGGAAGATCAGGGCGCCCCTTTGTGATAGAGTCTGAAAAATGAGCTACCAATACTGGAACGAAAAGATCGAAACCATGCCCCGGAGGGATCTGGAAGCCCTGCAGCTTCAAAAACTGAAGGAGATTCTCTTTTACGCCATGCGGACCCCCTTTTACCGGGAACGGCTGGGAAAAGCCGGCGTATCGGACCCTGAGGACATAAAAAGCCTTGAGGATTTGAGGCGCGTCCCCTTCACCACCAAGCAGGATCTGCGGGAAGGTTTCCCTTACGGTTTCCTCAGCGTTCCCCAGGATGACGTGGTACGGCTCCACGCCTCAAGCGGAACCACCGGAACCCCCACCACCATATACTTTACCGCCGGCGATATCAGCCGCTGGACGAGCTATGTGGCCCGGTCTATCTACGCCACCGGCTGCAACCGGACGGACGTATTCCAGAACATGATCACCTACGGCCTCTTTACCGGGGGGCTGGGCTTCCACGCCGGGGGCGAGGAGGTGGGTATGCTGGTTATCCCTTCCGGGGCGGGGAACAGCACCCGGCAGTTCCGGCTGATGCAGGACTTCGGCACCACCGTAGTCCACGCCACCCCAAGCTTCCTCCTCCACGTGGAGTCGAAGATGAGGGAGGAGGGGGTAAGCCGGGAAAGCGTCAAACTGCGGAAGGCCTTCGCCGGCGCGGAGCCCTACTCGGAGGATACCCGCAGGCGCATCGAGGAGCTGCTTAAAATCGACGTGTACAATTCCTACGGCCTTTCGGAGATGAACGGCCCCGGCGTGGCCTTCGAGTGTCAGTGCAAAAACGGCCTTCACCTCTGGGAGGACGGCTACATCGGGGAGATCGTCAACCCCGACACCCTGGAACCGGCGCGGGAGGGCGAAAAGGGCGAACTGGTGCTGACCTGCCTCTGCCGGGAAGCCACGCCGATACTGCGCTACCGGACCCGGGATATTTCCGCCTTCTATGCCGAACCCTGCCCCTGCGGCCGTACCCACCGCCGCCTCCACCGGATCACCGGCCGTACCGATGACATGCTCATCATCAACGGGGTTAACGTCTTTCCCGGCCAGATCGAGGAAGCCATCATGGCCATCGGCCAGGTGGGGAACAACTACCTTATCGTGGTGGAAAAGGAGGGGGTGCTGGATCGTCTTACCGTCAAGGTGGAGGTAGGGCCCAGCATCTTTATGGACGACGCCCGGCCCCTGAACGCCCTGAAAGAGAGGATCCGCAAGATCATCCAGGCTTCAATAACGATCAACCCCCGGGTGGAACTCCACGAACCGGGAGCCCTCCCGGTCTCGGAGGGCAAGGCCAAACGGGTAGAGGACAGCCGGCCGAAAGACGTGTAGGCCCCGGCGTCCTGAATTTCCCGGTTTTTTTACGCTTCTCACCAAAGGGATTCTCTGCTATAGTGGGGTAACCTACACAAGCCGCCTAAAAGGGAGGAGTTATGATTTTTAATCCTGAATATGAATGTATGGACAGCGGGGCCCGGCAAAAGCTTCAGCTTGCCAACCTCAAGAACCTGGTGGAAGCCCTTTACGCCAATGTAGCCTTTTACCGGGAAAAGATGGACGCCCTGGGGGTAAAGCCCAGGGATATCCACAGCCTCAAAGACAT
>JAITQR010000358.1 GCA_031288815.1 Treponema sp. | reverse complement strand
CCGCCTTTGTTACCTCTACGCTGATAGCCTCCCGGCCGGTCTACGAAGTATTGCTGGAACGGATGGTGGGAAAAAAAGGCCCGCCCCCAGAGAGGCGGGGTAATGTCTTTTTTTAATACTGATAGTCGTAGTGATAATACTTATACAAACTGCGGGCGGTTAATTTCCTTCCATCCAGGTAGGTAGAGGCCTCAGGCCACAGCGATATATGGGGAAACACTTTGTAGAAGTACGCCGTGTCACCAAAATTGTTGAAACCGCTGGGAAACAATTCTTTGAGGTTTTTTGTGTTAAGCTCAAACGTATAATACCCCCAGGGGGCTTCTCCTTCAGGGTATACTTCAGCGGCGTCCCCTTCTATGAACGTTGTTACCAGAGTTCCTTCATCGGTCCACACCGCATTAAAAGTGCCCGGCAGATAATACCACTTGATCTTGAACAGTGAAGGCGCCTTGCCGCCCCATTCGGTGGTAAAGAAATTGGTCAGCGTAAGGGCTCCGGGAGTGAAGAGCTTCGGTATGCTCACCCCGTAGTCTGCTGCCGCCTGGGCCATACGGAGCCGTCCAGGCGGAATGTTTACCTGGGTTTCCGGCTTGTCCACAACGTCAATTAGAAAAGAGCCGTATTTACCACATTCACCGGGCTGCCGTTTATAAAGGCCGCCAGGTTCTCCGCCGCGATGTCCATAAGCCGGCGGCGGCTTTCCCGGGGCGCCCAGGATATGTGGGGGGTGATGATACAGTTCTTCGCCCTCAGCAGGGGATTGTCCCCTTTGATCGGTTCGGCGGACACTACGTCCAGCCCCGCCGCGGAGACTTTGCCGCTGTCCAGGGCCTCCGCCAGATCCGCCTCCACCACCAGGGGGCCCCGGGAGTTGTTGATCAGGATAACTCCGTCCTTCATTTTTGCGATGTTGGCCTTGTTGATCATTCCTTTGGTTTCGGGGAATAGGGGGCAGTGGAGGCAGATCACGTCCGACCGGGCAAACAGCTCGTCCAGGGAAACATACTCGGCGATCCGTCCGCCCGCCTCGTCGGGGGTCCCGCCGTGGGCGATGACCTTCATCCCCAGGGCCCTGGCTATGCTCCCGGTGGCCCGGCCTATCCTGCCGAAACCCACAATCCCCATGGTCTTGTCCGCCAGTTCAATCAGGGGATAATCCCAGTAACACCAGTCCGCGTTCTTTTCCCAGCGCCCCTCGTGGACCGTCCGGTCATGGTGGCCGATGTGATGGCATATCTCCAGCAGCAGGGCTATGGCGAACTGGCCCACCGCCGCGGTCCCGTAGGCGGGAATGTTTGTCACGACGATGCCCTTTGCCGTGGCGGCCTCCACATCCACCACGTTGTAGCCCGTGGCCAATACCCCGATATAGCGGATGGACGGGCAGGCCGCGATAAGTTCCGCGGTGACGGGTGTTTTGTTGACAATCACCGCCTCCGCGCCGCCGATACGGCGGATGGACTCCCCGGGGGCCGTCAGGGAGGACCGGTCATAGACCGTTAATGTTCCGAGCTTTTCAAAGCCTTCCCAGCTCAGGTCGCCGGGGTTTTCCGTATATCCGTCAAGAACGACAATTTTCATGCTGCAACCCCGCGTTAATCTTCCAGCAAGGCCCAGGCCCGGTTTAACACCCGTTTGGCGTTGGCCACTACCGTATCAGGGTCCTCGTCCTTCCAGGGTTTTACCTCAAAGGAAAGCACGTAGGGGTCTTCGGCGTTGAAAAACCCCTCGTTTCTGAGGACCCGGAGATAATCCCGGACCTCTTTGGTGTCGTTGGACCCGCCGGGAAAGCCGAACCGCTGGTGTTCGTCTCCGTAGCCCTCGGCCGCCGGATCGGCGCAGACCGTGTTTCCCAGATGAAAATGGGTCAGGTAGGGCTTGAGGGTTCTGACCACGAATTCCGGGGTCTCGTAGGTCATGGGGATGTGGGAAAGGTCGATGAGGAGGCCGAAGTTTTGGTGGCTCTGCCGCATGTCCGCGGCAAACCGGGCCGCCAGGGGGGCGGGGCCGATAAGGGAGGCTTTGGCGATATCGTAATCGAAGACCTCCAGTTCCACCTTCATCCCCTTTGGTTTGGCGTAATCGCAGAGGTTCCGGGTGGTCTTGAGCAGTTGGGCGTAAGACGGTTCCCTGGTTTCCGGGGCCCACTTCCCCGAGAGGAAGGCGATGCCGCCGGCCCCCAGAAATTCGGCCTCATCGACGGCCTCCCGGAGAGTGGCTTCGGCCTTCCGCCGTTCCGCCTCATCTAGATGGTTGGCGTTCAGGCCCGTGGTCAGGAGCCGGGGCTGGGCGCCGTAACAGACGGTCAGGTGGGAGCTTTCCAGGAGTTTTTTCACCTCCCCCCGCCGGGCGGGGTCTTTAATCCAGTTGACTTCAATGGCGTCAAAATAATCATCCCGGACGATTTTTTGGATCGCCGCCACCACATGGGGGTCTTCCCCCCGCATGTTGGCGGGATAGGCCATAAAACTTATCAGCCCGACCTTAAAATACTTGTGAATAGATTCTTTCATCGTAATAACCCTCGCCTTCTTTAATAGAGGTTGTTTCATCGAACCGGAGGTTCGCACCGGCCGGGTTTTGGAACAACCTCAATACACAAATTCTTTGCAGTTGTTCAGCGCGATACCCATGGAACAATCAACCTGAGGATCGCATACAATGTCGATCACCGCGGGCTTGCCCGAATCCTGTGCCCGTTTCAGGGCCGGTCCAATCTCATCGGGCTCAAAAACCCGTTCCCCGTAGCAGGCAAACCCTTCGGCCACTTTTACATAATCTATCATCCCCTGATTCTCTTCCATAGCCACATCGCACTCATAACCATAGCCGTACTTCTGGTTCTGCCGGATGAGCCCCAGGTACGCGTTGTTCACCACCACTACGATGACGGGAATCCTGTTTTTGGCGCAGACCGCCAGTTCCTGGACATGGAAGGTAAAGCCGAAGTCCCCCATCACCGCCACGGCCTGTTTGCCCGTGGCAATGGCGGCCCCAAAGGCCGCGGGAATGTCGTAACCCAGGGTCCCGGCGCCGCCGGAGGGGAGGTACTGGCGGATCCGGTTGACCTTCTGAAGCTGGCCGGACCATATCTGGGTAATGCCGCAGCCGGTGGTAAAAATGGCCTTGTCCCCGAAGGAGTTGTTCAACTCCTGAAACACCCGGTGGGGGATAATGGGTTTTTGGGAATAATCGGTTTTCCGGGCCAGCTCGGTGCGAAGGCGGGGCAGATCGGCGGCGTCCACATGGCGTGCGGGTTTGCCATTCTTCTGTGCCTCCGCCAGCAGGGCCAGGATTGCCTTTTTGGCATCCGCCACGATCCCCAGGTCCGGAGGGAATATCTTGCCGATCTCCCGGGGCTCAATATTGATGTGGATGAATTTGCGGTTTCCCCGGTAGACATCAATGGCCCCGGTATGACGGTCCGTAAACCGGCAGCCGATTCCCAGTACCAGATCCGAATCCAGAAACACCTTGTTCCCGATGGGCTGGCCCACCTGGATGCCGCAGTGTCCGGCGTTCAGGGGATGTTCCTCGGGGATGGCCCCCTTGGCCATGTAGGTGGTGATCACCGGCAGCTTGAGGGTTTCCGCCAGCGCCAGGGCTTCCGCCGCCGCATCCGCCAGAACCACCCCGCCTCCCACAAGCAGCAGGGGGTTTTTGGCCTCGTTGATCATCCCGATGGCCCGGCCGATGTCCGCCGGAGCCGGTTCCGGCGAACTGACGCTCCGGGGTTTATAGAAAGCGGGATCAAATTCGATATCCGCGTTCTGCACGTTCAGGGGCAGATCAATGACAATGGCCCCCGGCTTACCTTCCCGGGCCAGGTAAAAGGCCTTCTGAAAAATTTCCGGCGTCTTGGCGGGATCGGTAATGCACCAGGTCTTTTTCGCCACGGGTTCGCAGATTTTGGCAATGTCCACGCACTGGAAGGCGTCTTTCCCCAGTTGGGAAGTAAGCGCCTGACCGGTAATGGCAATCACCGGAATACTGTCAATATTGCAGGTATATACCCCGGTTACAAAATTCGTGGCCCCCGGCCCGGAGGTGCAGAGCGCCGCCGCCATTTTCCCCGAGGCCCGGTAATAGCCTCCCGCCGCATGAACCGCCGCTTCCTCATGGCGGTGGCAATAATGCCGGATTTTGCTCTGACCCAGAAATTTGTAGAGGCCGTTGATGCCCGCCCCCGGAATACCGAAAGCATCCGTGATCCCTTCACGTTCCAGTATCCTGACAATCGCCTCGGACACTTTCATTTTTCCCATAGCATTGTTCCTTTAATTCCAATAATTCGTGTCTGTCCATAATGTAGACACATTATGGACTCGGACCGTAGGTCCGCGACTACCTTAAAAAAGGCATTTTCGTAGCCTGCGAACCGAAGGTTCGTTGGCGAGAAAATGCAAGGTCTG
>JAITQR010000214.1 GCA_031288815.1 Treponema sp. | reverse complement strand
GCGCGAAGCCCTGGGTATGCGCTGGATCATCAAAGCGGCCCGGGCAAGATCCGGGCGCGGCATGGGCGACAGGCTTGCCGCGGAACTGCTGGATGCGTATAATAATACCGGTACCGCCTTCAAGAAGAAGGAAGATACCCACAAAATGGCGGAGGCAAATAAGGCTTTTGCCCACTATAGATGGTAAGGAAAATCTGATACGTCGGATTCTCCGGAAACGTGAAGGATTCGGGGCGTGCCCCGGAGTGGTTGTTTGAAATAAAGTCCGGCGGTTTAATTGCCGGGCGGTGATTACCGCGTTGTGCGGCTATCAGGGAGGCGGCAGGAAAGTTTTATAGCGTGATTTACTGTTGCCCCCGGGGCAAATGGTTTGGTGAAACGGCGCGGCGATCTTGGAAGTCCAAACCGATCATCATGGTTGGACGGTGAAAAATACGGTGTTTTTCAGCGGTCCAATGGATAGGGTTGTTAAAGATGGGAAAGGTGGACAGTGGCGGTTTATCCGGTATGGTGCCGGTACTTGTATATCCGTCTTGTCATTTCTTCTTTAATCTTCAATAACTCAATAATCTCTGTTAACCGGTAAGTTTTACACTCTTTCGAGTGTTTAGTGAGTGAAAATTATGTGCCCAAAAACGTAAGGAGGACACGTTATGGCGAAGGATAAGTTCAATCGGACGAAAATTCACATGAATGTCGGGACCATTGGTCACGTTGACCATGGCAAAACCACCCTTTCCGCCGCTATTACCATGCATTGTGGTAAAAAGTACGGCGACAAGGTCATGAAGTACGACGAAATCGACAATGCCCCGGAAGAGAAAGCCCGGGGTATTACCATCAATACCCGGCACCTGGAGTATCAGTCCGAAAAGCGGCATTATGCCCACATCGATTGTCCCGGTCATGCCGACTATATCAAGAACATGATCACCGGCGCCGCCCAGATGGACGGGGCTATCCTGGTCGTGTCGGCCCCGGACTCCGTTATGCCCCAGACCCGGGAGCACATCATTCTGGCCCGCCAGGTCGGTGTGCCTAACATGATCGTATTCCTCAACAAGGTCGACCTCGTGGATGATCCCGAGCTGATCGAGCTGGTTGAAGAAGAGGTTAAGGAAGTTCTTACCGTCAACGGGTTCCCCGGCGATAAGATCCCCATCATCAAAGGTTCTGCCTTCAGAGCCATGACCGAGCCCGACGATCCGGAGGCTACCAAGTGTGTCGACGAGCTCCTGGAAGCTATGGATTCCTACTTCCCCGACCCGATTCGGGAAGACGCCAAGCCCTTCCTTATGCCCATCGAAGACGTGTTCACTATTCCCGGCCGTGGTACAGTAGTAACCGGCAAGGTAGAACGGGGTATGCTCAAGTTGAACGAAGAAGTTGAAATCGTCGGTATCCGGCCCACGAAGAAGACCGTTGTAACGGGCATTGAAATGTTCAACAAGCTCCTGGACGACGCCCAGGCCGGTGATAACGTCGGCGCGCTGCTCCGGGGCATTGAAAAGAAGGAAGTCGAGCGCGGACAGGTCTTGTCCAAGCCCGGCAGTATTACCCCCCACAGCAAGTTCAAGGGGCAGATTTACTGTCTTTCAAAGGAAGAAGGCGGACGGCACCGGCCGTTCCTTTCCGGTTACCGGCCTCAGTTTTATTTCCGGACCACCGATATTACCGGTACGGTCAACCTCCCCGAGGGGAAAGAGATGGTAATGCCCGGTGATAACGCGGAGATTAGCGGCGACCTGATTCACCCCATCGCCATGGAGAAGGGGCTGCGTTTTGCTATCCGTGAGGGCGGTAAAACCGTTGCTTCCGGGCAGGTTACGGATATCATCGAATAACACCGATTGAAATGATTGCTGAAAGGGTTTGTTTTTCGGCTTTGCCGTGAAAGCAAACCCTGCGTCATCGGAGGAATAATGGCTAAGGAACGAATTCGCGTACGGTTACGCGGTTTCGATGTGGAATTGATCGATCAGAGCGCGAAATCCATCGTTCAGACGGTTCAGAAGGCGGGAGCCAAGGTCACCGGACCCATTCCCCTTCCGACCCGGATTAACAAGGTAACGGTGCTTCGTTCTCCCCATGTGAATAAAAAAGCCCGGGAGCAGTTCGAAATGCGTACCCATAAGCGGCTGATCGATATTATAAGTCCTTCCGCGGAGGTAATGGATTCCTTGATGAAATTGGAATTACCCGCGGGTGTGGATGTTGAAATAAAGCAGTAAGAGCCGGACTAAAGAGTCCGATTGGACTTTAGCCTGGACGGACTTTAGTCCGAAGAATCCCTAGGGTTCAGCAGGATACCGTGCGGCAAAATGCCGCTTTGGAGTTTACTATGTTGGGGCTAATGGCCAAAAAAGTGGGCATGACACAGGTTTTTGACGAAGAGGGCAATCTTGTTCCGGTAACGGTACTGAGGGTTGATCCGAATACCGTGGTTGCCCAAAAAACCGAGGATAAGGACGGTTATTCCGCCGTGCTCCTCGGCATTGATGACATGAAACCGGGCAGGGTGAGCAAACCCTATGCCGGGCAGTTTTCGGAAAGCGTTAAGCCGAAAAAACACATCAAGGAATTTCGGGACTTTGAAAAAGAAGTAGCCGATGGCGATGAGCTGGGCGTAGAAGTTTTTGAGGGAGTCCGGTATGTGGATGTCACCGGGGTTTCCAAGGGCAAGGGTACCCAGGGCGTTATCAAGCGCTGGGGCTTTGGCGGAGGCCGGAACACCCACGGTTCCAAGTTCCACCGGGAGCCTGGTTCAACCGGACAGTCAACCTATCCGGGCCGCACGTTTAAGAACATGAAGCTTCCCGGCCGTATGGGACGGGAGCGGAAAACGGTTCTCAGCCTGCGGCTTATCAAGGTTGATACGGAAAATAAGATTATCATGGTTCGCGGCGCGATCCCCGGAATTAACAAGGGACTCGTGGTGGTCAGAACCGCGGTGAAGAAGTAGGCGGGGAAACAATGAATCGGACAGTGTATTCCATAGACGGTAAGGAGCTTCGCAGCATAGACCTGGATGACGCCGTGTTCGGCCTTCCGGTGAACGAAGACCTTATCTGGTATGCCATTAACAATGAGCTTGCCAATAAACGGCAGGGTACCGCCAGCACCAAGGACCGGGGCGAAGTTCATGGCTCCAATGCCAAACCCTATAAGCAGAAAGGTACCGGCCGCGCCCGCCGGGGGGATAAAAAATCTCCCGTCATGGTAGGCGGCGGCGTTGTATTCGGCCCCAAACCTCGGGATTTTTCCTATGCCATCCCGAAGAAGGCCAAGCGCCTTGCGTTGAAAACAATTTTAAGCCTGAAGGTACAAAGCGATACCCTGAAGGTAGTGGAGGATTTCTCCATCGAATCGGGAAAAACCAAGGAACTGGCAAGTCTGTTAAAGAACTTTGGCGATAGCCAGCGGACGGTGATCATCCTCAAGGATGATGATTCCAGGATTCGGCAGGCCGGGGCCAATATTCCCTGGCTTAGCTTTCTTTCCTATAACCGCCTGCGGGCCCACGACATTTTCTACGGCCGTCGGGTTATCATCCTGGAAAGCGCCACCAAAAAACTGAGCGAATTCTACGGCGACAAAGAAAAAGCAGAGGAGGCCGCTGAATGATCATCTACGAAAAAGTGCTCCTTGAGCCGGTGCTTTCCGAAAAGGCCAACGGCCTGCGGGAAGAGGGCAAATACGTGTTTAAGGTCGATCCTTCGGCCACAAAGATACAGATAAAGGAAGCG
>JAITQR010000180.1 GCA_031288815.1 Treponema sp. | reverse complement strand
CGTATGATCATCGCCGCGGCCGTCCTTTGCCTGCGTTTGTTCCCGGCTTTACCCGCCCAGGAAGTGCTGCGGGGGGAAGTATTGATCGACCTGGAACCGATCTTCACCGCTTCGGACGGCGTACCCTACCCCCATCCCATCGACATGAAAACCGCCCGGAACTGGGCCGTGGAAGAGGCTGCGCTCTTTTTTTCCGCGATGATCTACGGCTGGTCCTTTACTTACGAATTCGAGGAGAAGGCCCGGGGCATTGCCGGCGGCTTCTCGCTTGAAAGCCGGGGCGCCGTCCGGTTCGGCGATCCGGGCTTTTTTGCCACGGACGCGGAAATCAGGAACGGGTGGCTTTCCCTGTGGGTCGATTACCGCCTCACCGGGCCTCAGCGGCGCCGGCTGGGGACCTGGAGCGCCGGACTGACCCGGAACCTCGAGGCTACCGGTTACGCCGATCTGGACGCCGTAGCCGGGCCGGAGAGCGGCGTTCCGGCCGGCGAAGATGACGCCGGAGAAAATGCCACGGCCGAGGGCAGGCCGGTGGACTGGATCGCCTCGAAAAGGGCGGCCCTGGAAGACGCGGCAAAGACCGGGATCAGGGCCCTGCTCCGGGGCCAGGAACGGAACCGGCCCAAAGAGGCGCGGGGTTTTATCGCCCTGGCGGAATTTCCCCGGTACTTCATGCACAAGGGCCGCTGGGCCGTCGGCGCTCGTTTCCGCGTCGAAATAAGCGAAATAATCCCCTTCGCGGTCTATTAAACGCATCCGGGCGCCATTTTTACTAATCTTTTGTATTTCTAATCCGATATACAAAACAGGAGAAGAGTCGAATCATGGTCAACGGGACACTGCGCGCATCAGCCTTTCCCACCATCGGCTACGCGATCAACGCGTCGGCGGGTGGAAAAATGTCGCTGCCTGTAGCGCCTTCGGCCTATATTTACTCCCATTTCCGCCACGTTTCCGGCGTTCCCGCCCCCGAAGGCACCAGGGGCGTAGCCATCAGCAAACTCAAGATACTGGATGTACTTATCGAACAGCTTGCCCGGATCAAGAAAAGCCCGGATGCCGGACTTACCGCGGACGCCCCCTCCGACGAACGGATCGATGCTCTGATCGAACACTACGAATCCCAGATCCGGGCGGCCCAGGCCGCGAACGCCGTCATGCCCTACAAACCCGCGCCCCCTTCCTTCCCCGGGGCAATACTCAACCTCGTCGCATAGCAAGCCTGTTAATTGTTCAGCGGTTCATTTACCATTCCGGTGAATAACACCTGCCCCCGGTCATGCAATACGAATACAAACGGTTTGTTACAGTTCATCTCAAAGACATTTTCCGGCTCCTGCGGTCCCGCCGATGTTGCCATTGGAAGTAACGTTACCGCGGCGGCAGTAGTGCCTTTTTCATCAACCTTGATCACCGCTTTCTGTATCGCGTCGGAAAGCTGCAGATCCGCTTCTTGTATCACTCCCGTCAGGGAACCCCCGTTAAACAGGGGAACGCCCAGGGTTTTCAGTATATTCCCGAATGACATGACATCCCCTTCAACGGAAAAACGCGGCAGCAGCAGTTTCCCCTCTGCAAGTACTGAACCGGTCTGTATTTCACTGAAATACTCGTTTGTCAGGGATATCAACAGCCCCGTCGCGTCTCCATTCCTGGGAAGCAGGATATACATGCCGCCGCCTGTTTTAAAACTTAAAGGCATGGCTTGCAGTTTGTCGTCCTCGTAATAGATGAGATCGTCCCCCTCCCGGAGCATGTAGAACGCGATCGTTTCTCTATCGGGGGCATAAAATACATTCTCTTTGGTTTCCCCCGGATCAAATTCCCAGTTCCACCGGTCAAAAAAATAAATGGCGTTGGCGATTACCGTTTCCGTTCCGGGGCCAAATTCCTGTATAATTTCCGGAATCATCCCGTTTGTGTGTTTGCTTGCCCAGTTGTTTACTTCGCTAACCGCTGCGGGGGATTTAAAATCCACATTAATGGAACTGCCCCGGAAATAGTCCATAAAGGTCCGGGCAAAATCCTTTTTGATCGTTACCTCATAATCAACAAAAACCGCGTTGGCTATTTTGACCGGCTCGTGGTAATCCTCCTCCCCATAAAATTCCTCGTACTCTATCTTCTCCCGCTGCCGGGTCAAATCATATAACATGCCCGAGACCGCGTTGTTTATATCTTTATCTTCAATGCCCGGCACGCCCAGCGCCGTTAATAGTCCGGCTTTGTGCTGATCATTGACCGCGTTAACCAGGGCCGCCAGGGGAATCCAGACCGAAAGGGGCGAACAAACCAGGTTTTTTGCACCGGTCTGTTCCGCCAGGGCCGCGCTCAACCGGAAGGCAAAATCGTTTGCCCCAACTGAAACCGCTCTTCGGGTTAAATCATCATATACCGGCTTCCGGAGTTCCTTCGGGGTTACCGGTACAACCTTTATGGCGTTATACACATTATCGTCATCACTGCCGGGTTCGATGTTACACCCCAAAAAAGAATATAAGAGAAAAATCAACAATCCGCAGCCGCGAAAAAACACTTTGTTTTTCATATTTCCCCGTCCTTGAAACGCTTAATTATAAAAGATTGTTCTGTGTAATCATAGCCCGCACTCCTCCATCAGGGCGGAGTCCGAAAAAAGTTCCTCCGGCCTGCCCTGGGCGCGGACG
>JAITQR010000175.1 GCA_031288815.1 Treponema sp. | reverse complement strand
GGCCGGGCGTTCCAGGCGTCCAGGGAATCGGTCTCGAAATCCAGGGCGATAAGGCGCTGCTTTTTCCCCCGGGCCAGGAGGGCCTTCAGTTCCCCCAGATCCAGGACGGTCCGGTAGGTTCCGGGCCCCAGGAGGGAAGGCTCCGCCAGCACAGGAGCCCCGGAAACGCCGCTAAAACCGCCGGCAGTACCGCCGCCGGAATCCGCCTCTTTAGCCGGGGCTGCTTCGCGCTCCCCTTCTTTCTCCCCCCCTTCCGCGGCATTCCGCCCTCCCACGTTTCGGTCCAGCTTCCGGGCAACCTGCACCACCCCGGCCCGGAACAGGGCCTCCGCCCCGGCGGAACGGTTCAAACGATCCAGAACGAATTCCTCTATGCCCTTTACCGGCAGGGGAACCTGGTACTCCAGGCTGATGAGCTTCCGGGAAAAGTAGGCGCTCTCTTTCCCCTCCGCCAGCTTCCTCCCTACCGCCCCCTCTATGGCGGCGATGTTTTTGTAGATGCCGTCCAGGGAGCCGTAACGGGCCATCAGTTTGACCGCGGTTTTCTCCCCTATTCCCTTAACGCCGGGCACGTTGTCGGAACTGTCGCCGGTAAGGGAGAGGAGATCCAGTACCCTGTCGGGTTCCACGCCCCATTCCGCCTTAACCTCCGCGGGCCCTACCAGCTCATAAGCTTGGCCGTTCCCCGAATCCCCGGAACCCGAGCCGGATGATTTCCGGGGCCGGATTTCCCAAGTCCCTTCTCCCACCAGTTGGAGCAGATCCTTGTCCGAAGAAAGAACGTAGCACTGCCGCCCCTCCTTCCGGCATTTTTTCGCCAGGGTAGCGATAATATCGTCCGCCTCGTAGCCGTCTGCCCGGAGGCTCTTTACCCCCAGACCGGCGAGGAATTCCTCCACCAGGGGCACCTGATCGTGGAGATCCTCCGGGGCCTTCTGCCGGGTAGCCTTGTATTCGGGGTACATTTTGTGCCGGAAGGTAGGGGTCCGGGAATCGAAGACCGCCGCCAGGTATTGGGGCTTAAGCGGCCCGTCCAGGGGCTTCCCCGCCGGATCAGCCCCGGGGGCCCCGTCATCCAAAAGACCCACCAGGGTACGGGCAAAACCGAAAAGGGCCGACACGTTCCGTCCCGCGTTGTTCCGCAGGGGGTGGGTAAGAAAGGCGAAATACGAGCGATAGATAAGACCGTATGAATCGATCAGAAAGAGGGGAGGCTTTAACATAGTCCCATTATACCGAAAAAACCCCAAGGCCGCCATCGGGGTTTTATCCGTCACCTCTAATGCCTCATCGTACATGCTAACCATAGGGTCACCCCTTGGCTTAGATTTTACTTGAGGCGGCGCGTCACCTTGTAAATGAGACGATAGATATTTATGATATCCCCGTGACCCTGAACAAGATGCGTAATATCGGGATTATGGCCCATATCGACGCGGGAAAGACCACCACTACCGAAAGGATCCTCTACTACACCGGTAAAAGCCACCGGATCGGCGAGGTTGACGACGGCGAGGCGATTATGGACTGGATGGAACAGGAACAGGAACGGGGGATCACCATCCAGAGCGCCGCCACTACCACCTGGTGGCGGGAACACCAGATCAACATCATTGATACCCCCGGACACGTGGACTTTACCGCCGAGGTGGAACGGTCCCTGCGGGTATTGGACGGGGCGGTGGCCATATTCGACGCGGTTCACGGAGTGGAGCCCCAGACCGAAACGGTGTGGCGGCAGGCTGAACGGTACCGGGTACCCTGTATCGGTTACGTGAACAAGATGGACCGGCTGGGGGCGGATTTCTTCCAGGTTTTGGAAGATGTACAGGCCAAGCTGGGGATTGTCACCGTCCCCTTGCAGATCCCCATCGGCAAGGAAGGGGGCTTTGAGGGGGTAATCGATCTGGTTACCCAGGAAGAGATCCGCTGGGATCAGGCCAGCGAGGGGGAACAGGTGCTCCGATCCCCTGTCGCCCCGGAACGGCGGGAGCTTGCCTCCCGGTGGCGGGAAAAACTTATCGATTCTCTCTCTTCGGTATCCGACGCGGTAACCGATCGGTACCTGGGGGGCGGAACGGTGGACGGGGATCTTGTCCGGACGGAGATGCGGAAGGCGGTTCTTTCCCGCTCCCTCCTCCCCATGTTGGCCGGGGCTTCCCGCCGGAACATGGGAGTGCAGCCCCTGATCGACGCGGTGGTTGACTACCTTCCCGCGCCGGACGAGGTTGTCCCCGCGCTGGGGCATCACCTGAAAAAAGAGGAAGATATCCGGGTTCCCTGCGACCCCAAAGGCTCCGCCCTGGGCCTGGTGTTCAAGATCCAGAACGACCGGGAAGCCGGGAGTCTCTGCTATGTGCGGATGTATTCCGGGGCGCTCAAGCCCGGCACGGTGGTATACAACGTGGGAAAACGGAAAAGGGAGCGGGCCAACCGGATCCTCCGTATGCACTCCAACAAGTCCGAGCCCATGGAGGAGCTTGCCGCGGGAGATATCGGGGTAATCATCGGGATGAAGCTGGCCCAGACCGGCGACACGGTGGGCAGCGAAGGCTGGCCGGTTATCCTGGAAAAGATGCAGTTCCCCGAACCGGTAATATCGGTCTCCGTGGAGCCCAGGAACCTCTCCGATCGGGACAAGCTGAACGAAGCCCTGGCCCTGCTTTCCAAAGAAGACCCCACCTTTACCACCAAGGAAAACGAGGAGACCGGCCAGCTTGTCATCTCCGGCATGGGGGAGCTCCACCTGGACGTACTGGTAACCCGGCTCCGGAAGGACTACGGCCTTGTCGCCAAGGTAGGAAACCCTCAGGTAACCTACCGGGAATCGGTAAGCAAAACCGTGGAGCGGAAGGCGAGCTTCTCCCGGGTGATAGCCGGGAAGGAGAACGCCGCGGAGCTTAGCCTGCGGGTGGAAAGCCTTGAACGGGGGTCGGGAAACCGCTATGTCTGCGGGGTGAAGAACCGGGAAGTTCCGGCGGAGATTTACCAGGCTATAGAGCGCGGGGTGAACGGCGCCTTTGCCTCCGGTATCGCCCTGGGCTATCCCTGCATCGACGTGGGGGTAACCCTTACGGGCCTAAACTATTCGGAGCTTACCGGGACGGAGTTTGCCTTTGAGGCCTGCGCCAGCATGGGCTTTGATGAAGCCTGCCGGGACGCGGCGCCCGTCCTCCTGGAACCCATCATGGCGGTGGATCTGATCTCCCCCCACGACTTTGTGGGAGAGGTGATGAGCCTTATGACCCAACGGGGCGGCCAGGTACTGAGCATGGACTCCCGGGCCAGCACGGATCACGTCAAAGCCGCGGCCCCCATGGCCAAGATGTTCGGTTTTATGACCTCCCTGCGGAGCGTAAGCCAGGGCCGGGCCACTTTCACCATGGAATTCTCGCACTTCGAGAAGAAGCTTGACCGCTAGGGAATCGCGCAAAAAACAGGGCCCTTTGGTCATTATGAGAAAAGTTATCTGCCGGTATAGGCGCCGAACTTGTCTATTCGTTTTCGGGCGGTAATACCATGGGCGAGCATACGTTCAATGCCGCATTGCCGTTCCGTAACTTTTCCTACCTCTACGCTTGCTTCACGGGTCATGCGCTGATAGGTAATGGTTTTAAGGAATTTGCCTACCCATACCCCGCCTGTATAACGGGCTGCCCTGCTTGTGGGGAGTATGTGGTTGGTACCAATGGCCTTATCGCCATAAGCAACCGTGGTCTCCTCTCCGATAAAGAGGGAGCCGTAATTTTTTAAATTGCCAAAGAAATAATTTGTATCCTGAACATGCAGCTCGAGATGTTCCGGAGCATAATCATCCGATAGAGAAACCGCCTCTTCAGGACTGTCCGCAATGTAAATAATACCGTTGTTCATCCATGAAAGCTCCGCTACCTGACGGGTTGGCAGAACGGCGAGTTGGGCCTTGAGGCTTTTGTTACATTCCGCGGCGAACTGTTCGCTGAAACAGATAAGGCAGATGCCGCTGTTCGGATCATGTTCGGCCTGGCCCAAAAGATCGCAGGCAGCCAGTTCCGGGTCCGCGCTGTCATCGGCAATAACGAGTATCTCGGTAGGCCCTGCAAGAAGATCTATGCCACAACGGCCAAAAAGCTGGCGTTTTGCCTCGGCAACGAATTTGTTCCCCGCCCCGCAGAGCATATCCGCGGGACGGACATATCCCATCCCAAAAGCCATAAAGGCAAAGGCGGGAACCCCGCCTATAATAAAGATACGGTTCGCCCCCGCTTTTTTCATCCCGTTGATCGTAGCAGGATAATACCCTTCGCCCTTTACCGGCGGCGTGCATGCCCAGACATTCTTTACACCGGCTATCTTTGCTGGAATTATACTCATCTGGGCAGAACCAAACATGGGGTAGCGGCCGCCCGGGATGTAACTGCCTACGGTATCAACCGGAATATGCTTATGCCCCAGGAAAACCCCCGGCATGATTTCGGCTTCCATGGGCCGGAGCGTTTCAAACTGCCGGCGGGCAAATTCGCGTACATTGTTCTGGCAAAAATCGGTATCTTCTATAACTTGCCGGTCAAGGGAGGCAATTGCCTTATCGATTTCGACCGGAGACAATTCAAAATCATCAGGATTCCAATCGTCAAACTGCCGGCTATACTTCCGCACGGCATCAATACCGTTTTTTTCAAGATCCAGGAGCATTTCCGAAACTATTTTAGCAGTTTCTGCATCCTGCTCAAACAAACGATGCCCTCCGTTTTTGTAGATACGCATTTAACCGGAATCTCCTCTATATCGAAATAAGGCCAAACCCTTTCAGCTACTCAAACGACCCTTGCGGGGTAATGTTAGAGCCGCACTCCAGCAGAGCGTAATGTATCAATCGGAGGGGGTATTTTCAAGTGGTGGAAACATCTTCCAACTATCGGAAACATCATAGCGGTATTATATACTCCACATCTAAGATTTGTCACGGAAAACGAGAAAAATTTTAGCTC
Organism: Treponema sp.; assembly: GCA_031288815.1. The sequence goes on along the minus strand of JAITQR010000175.1, from coordinate 2,298 downwards.
TTTTTTCCAAAGCCAAAGCCCCAAAATTTCGCCCTGTTTCGAAAGCGAAACAACCTAATACTCAATAAATTTTTACAAATTTGAAGATAATATAAGATATCTGATGACCCCCGTAAGCTAAAATTCGCCCTCCTGACGATCTGCCGCCGCGAATTCTCAGTAAAATTCCCGGATATATTCTTCCACCGCCTCCCGCCCCAGGTTAAAGGGGCCGGGCTTTTCCATCTTGAGGGAAACCGCGGCCGCGGCAAAAAGCAGGGCCTCGTCGATGGGACGGTTAAGCCGTTCGGTAATATAAGTACTAAAACAGGTGTCCCCCCGCCCGCTGCGCCCGGAAAGGTTCCGGGGTTTAAGGGGCCGGGTGTATATGTCTTTCCCGTCATAGACCAGGGCTTCCGTGTTGTGGGTAATCATAATCTCCCTGGCGCCCCAGGAGTGGAGCAGCTTTGCGGCTTCCGTCCGGTCCGCGGTTCCGGTCATAATCTCCGCCTCAAAGGCGTCGGTCTTGAGAAAATCGATTTTGGGCAGCCAGGTTTTCTTCTCCGCCCAGTCATGGAAAACCATAGCCCCGTCTTCCACACAGCGAAGCACCCCCTGTACGTCCAGGGCCACCAGGGCCTTGCCGTGGCACCAGGCGATAATATCATCCCCCAAATCCCCCCGCATAAGGCCGGCGATGTGGTATATCTTTGTCTTGACATCGGGCGGAATGTCCGACGGCCGGTAGGGATCGATCCTGCTTATGGCTGTGGATGTCCTTCGTTCCTTGTCCGGGCTATGGTACACATTCTTGATGGACGTGGAGCGGGCGGAAGCTACCGGAAAAACATCGACGTTCCGCGCCCGGGAAAAGGCCGCTATAGGATCCACATCCCCGGGGTTGCCCTTGGGCAGCACCGCCGTCTTATGACCGATACTGCCGGCGACAAAACCGGAATAGATCACCGCGCCGCCGGATTCGCGTATCTCCGTTCCGTCATGGTTTACGTTAATATCCAGGGATATCTGTCCCAAAACAAAGGTATCGTACATTCCCTTCCTCCCGGTAAAACACCGGAGTTATTCGGAAACTTCAGTTTCCGAATAACAACCGTATAGAAACTATCTCCCATTCGTATGAGGGGCTATTGCACTTTTATCCAGTCTTCGGTTTCTTTCTGGGCTATACCCAGCGCGTTCTGAATATTGGCGTTGTTCAGAATAATGCTCTGGATGGCGGAGGTTAGAATGGTCCTGGGTTGCCCCGCGCGGTACAGATACCGGGGGGTCCAAAGATACTTCATGGATTCTATAATTACGGTGTAATTGGCATTATCCCTGATCCCGGAAAGGTTAAAGGCATGCTTTGTGACCGGAAGTCCTTCGTTTTTCTGATTTTCCCACCAGTACTCGCTGAAGAAATCGCTGGAGGTAAATTTTATCCACTCCCAGGCCGCGTCCTTCGCTTTGCTGCTGGAGCCAATAGCCAGGGGGCTGCCTACAAAAAGGGTTCCCTTTTTGACGCTAGGATGGACAAAGAGTCGGGCCGCCGCGTAGCGCCCGTCCAGGCCCAAAGCTTGTATGTTCATCATCGCCGAAGGGTTCGCCCTCAGGTTAATGGCAATATTATTATCCGACTGGCCGAATTTTTCGGCTCCCGCGTTCTGCATGATCCCCGCGGGGGCATAGGATATCAGTTGTTTTAATGTCTCCGCCGATTTTATCATGGTGGCGCTGTTGAATTCCACTTTCATCTCCCGAAACCGGATTCCGGAGCCCCAGGAGCCGCCAAAATATTCGTTCAGGTTCATCAAAGTATCGTCAGCGTCAAGGCCCCGGAAGGTAATACCATAGTTCTGTTCCCCGGTCTTGGGGTTTTTCCCCGTCATCTTCTGTGCCGCCGCCAATATTTCCTCTACCGTGGGAGTACCGGAAAGATACTGTACCCCCCAATCATCGAAGATCTTTTTATCATAAATGATATACCGGGTATCCCCTATCAGGGGAAGGCCGTAGATATGATTTTCTTTATCATTCGGGCCGGCGGTTTTCCATCCGTCCACCTGGCCGTCAATATAAACGCCAAGATCGAATTTATCCCGCTGGATATATTTTTCCAGATTTTCCAGCAAATTCTGATCCGCCAGGGCGGCTATGCCGGGCACCTGGTATACATCGGCCTCATTGGCTATGATCATCGCCTGTGTTTTTTTCTGGTAATCGTCCCAGCCCATGGGCAGCAGAACAACATCGATATCCGGGTGGAGCCGTTCAAATTCCCGCTCCACTACGTAAAGCCCCTTCAGGCTTTTGCCGGAA
>JAITQR010000168.1 GCA_031288815.1 Treponema sp. | reverse complement strand
GCCGGAGCGGGCCATCCTCAGGCTCCACAGCCGGCCCCGCCGCCGGCGCAGCCTCCCTTTACCCGGGGGGCGGTGAAGATCCTGGGGATATCCCCGCCCTGGAGGATCGGTAAGGCAATGTCGCTGATAAGCCCTTCGGTGGCGATAACCCTGATTCCCTCCCGCTCCAGCGCCTTTTTGGGATTCTGCCCGCATTGGCCCACCAGGAGGACGCCGCAGTCGCCGATAATTTTGGCCAGGGCCTTCCAGCGTTGATCCCCTCCGCCTGGGGCGGGGGTGCGGCGCTGTTCGATGAAAGCAACCCTGCCGTTTTCCAGCCCGTAGATGTAGAGCCCCGCCGCTTCGCCCAGGTGGCGGTTTACAAAGAGACCTTCCATGGAAGCCACGGCCACGTAGGGTTTCCCCTCGCCTGTCCTGACCGCGGCGGCCTCCGAGAGGAGCCTGTCCAGATCGCCGCTGTTCGGACAGCCCACAAGCCCCGCGGCGTCGGCGCGGCAGCGGGCGCAGTGGTTCATCTGGGGAATAAACCTTCCCGCGTAGGAACGGATGACGTCTACGGTTTCCGGCGAGGGGGAGGGGATCCGTTCAAAAACAGCGCCTTCCACCGGAACCATGGGCATATTGTTCTGGATATCCGCCCCCAAGCGGGCTGTATAGGCGGCCACATCCGGCGCGTGAATATCGTTAACGCCGGGGATGATAACCGTATTGATCTTAACGGTTATCCCCTTCTCCTTGAGCCCCCTGATCGCCTCGGTCTGTCTCTGGAGCAGTACCCTGGCGCCGTCCAGCCCCCGGTAGCCCCGGGGGCCCAGACGCACCCAGGGGTAGATCCGCGAACCTATTTCCGGGTCAATGGCGTTCACCGTGATCGTTACGTGGGAAACCCGCAGGGCGGCGATTCGGTCAACATAACCGGGAAGCCCCAGGCCGTTGGTGGAAAGGCAGAGGATCTTGTCCGGGTACTTTTCCCGTACCAGTTCCAGGGTCGTCAGCGTTTCCTCCGGGCTGGCGAAGGGATCGCCGGGCCCGGCGATCCCCACCACGCTGAGCGGGATTCCTCCGGCCTCCAGTTTTTCCATGGCCAGGCCAAGGTAGGCCAGGGCTTCCCGGGGACTGAGCAGGGCGCTGGTAACCCCCGGCCGGCTTTCGTTGGAACAGTCGTATTTGCGGTTACAAAAGTTACACTGGATGTTGCACTTTTCCGCCACCGGCAGATGGATTCGCCCGTTCCGGCGCCGGGCCTCGCTATTGAAACAGGGGTGCCGCGTAAAGTCCATAGCTTTTTCCCTCAAATGTAAGTATATCCCCGGGTAAACTTGCTCTGCTTTGCCTCCATCAGGGCGTTGCAGACCAGGTCGAACAGGTTGAGGCTTCCCCGGTAACCCAGGTGGAGGATCCGCTGCCCCCCGATGCGGTCGTGTACGGGAAAACCGCAGCGCACCAGGGGGATGTTGAATTCCCGGGACAGGTAGAGCCCCTTGCTGTGTCCCATGATAAAGTCCGGTTCCAGGTCTCCGGCAATCTCCAGCATGGTGGCGAAATCCGCGTCCTCCAGGATTACTAGCTCCTGGCCCGTGTTCCGCAGGGCGTTTCGTATCCGTGTTTTAAAACCGGGGTTCTCCGCCCCGGTAGCGACGATCACCGGAACAACCCCTATCTCGTCCAGAAAGGCGGCAAGGGAGCTGACAAAATCCTCCTCCCCGTAGATTACCGCGCGCTTGCGGTTCACGTATTTGTGGCCGTCGATATAGGCGTCCACAAGCCGCTGCCGCTGGCCGATCCACTGGCCGGGGATTTCCCTGCCCGTGATTTCCGCCAGAAGGGCGAAGAAGGCGTCGCTTTTCTCGACGCCTATGGGAAGATCCGTCCGGAAAAGCGGTACGCCCCGGTTTTCCTCCAGCCAGCTTCCCGCGTCCGGGGGCGCCCTCTCCGGCGTTTCAGCGCCGGTCTTTCCCAGATAAATGGTCGCCGCCGCTTCCCCCATGCCGGCGATACCGGCGATTTTTGTCCCCCCCGGGGGAAGCTTCTGGTACGTTTCCCAGGAACCGCCGTCAAGGCTCTCCGAGTAGTCCGGAAACAGGGTGTACCGGGAAGGCCCCGCCGTTTCCCCGGCCCCGGAGGGCGGGCCGGTAAAGGAAGCGAGGATACCGTGGAGTTCCCGCAGGTCTTCCGGGGAGACAAAACCCGGTATCAGGTTGATCGAGTCCCGCCGGGCCCCGCCTTTCCCGGGGGAAACCCCGGAATTACCGCCGGCCAGGGCGCCGACCGCGGCCCGGACGGCCTCATGGAAACCGTCCATGTGGGTGCCCCGGTAGCTCGCGGTGGAGGCGTAGAATACCGCCGGATTCTGCCCCCCGTTGTTCCGCTTTCCCGCCGCCCGTTCCGCTTCGTACTGCCTCAGGTAGAGGGGCACGTTTTCCCCGATGGTCTCGGACAGGCAGGTGGAAGTAACGCCGATGGCGGCGGGCCGGTAAGATCGGGAGATATTGTCCAGGGCGGTAAAGAGGTTGTCCCTGCCGCCGAAAATAGCCGTAGACTCCACAAAATTGGAGGACCCGATGTCCAGGGGTTCCCGGAAGTGGCTGATCCCGTAACGGCGGATGTAGGTGGCGCAGCCCTGGGAACCGTGGATCAGGGGGATGCAGCCCTCAATGCCCCGAAGGGCTATGGAGGCTCCCAGGGGGGAACAGAGCTTGCAGGCGTTCCGGGTGGAGGTAAAAGCCGGCTCCGCCTTTACTTTCACCGCCTTTGCCTTTCCCGGAGAGGAGGCGGGGGAACAGGAGGAGGGGGGATTCGGCGCGTTCATACACGGGCCTCCCGCCGGTCAGGCCTTTCCGTAAAACTCCCGTCCCCGGCCGGCGCCGTTGCCGCTTCCCGGGCGCGTCTCTGGGCGATACGGGCGGGGGAGTACTTCCACACCGGGCTGGTGACCGTGGAGTGGACTTCCCTGGCGAAGTTCAGCATCCCCGCGTAGCCGGCCAGGGCTTCCTTCCGCTCGTGGTTGTGATCGCAGAAACCTATCCCCATCTTGTAGGCGATGGGCCGTTCCTTGACTCCGCCGACCAGGAGATCGGCGCCCTTTTCCAGGATAAAACCTGAAAGCTCCAGGGGGTTGGTGTCGTCCAGAATGACGGTTCCCTCCCCGCAGATCTCCTTAAGGTACTCGTAATCCTCAACCGATCCTGTCTGGGAACCGGCCACCACCGTTTCCATCCCCAGATGACGGAGAGCCTTGACCATGGAGAAGGCCTTGAAGGAGCCTCCCACATAGACCGCCGCCTTCTTCCCCTCAAGATCCCCGCGGTATCCGGCGAGAAGGGGAAGCAGGGCGGAAACCTCATCCCGCACCAGTTCCGCCGTGCGCCTTTGTATCTCCCCGTCCTGGAAAAATTCCGCCACATCGTAAAGGGCCTTGCTCATATCCTCGATGCCGAAATAGGAAACCCTGATAAAGGGGATACCGTACTTTTCCCGCATCATCTTTGCCAGGTAGGTCATGGAACCGGAACACTGAACCACGTTGAGCTTTGCCCGGTGGGCCTTCCCTATCTCCCCTATCCTTCCGTCCCCGGTAAGGCAGGAGACCACTTCCACGCCCATGCGTTTGTAGTAATCCTTGATGATCCAGGTTTCCCCGGCCAGGTTGAACTCCCCCAGGATATTGATACCGTACCGGGAAACGGGGCTGTGGTTATCCTTGCCCGTCAGGGAAAAGACCGCCTCGCAGGCGGCCCGGTAGCCGTCCTTTTTGGTTCCCTTGAAACCCTCCGAATGAACCGGGATGATGGGGATACCCTGTTCCCGTTCCACCCTGGCGCATACCGCCTCCACGTCGTCGCCGATCAGGCCGATGATGCAGGTACAGTACACAAAGGCCGCGTTGGGCTTGTAAGTCCCGATAAGCTCCGTCAGGGCGGCGTAGAGTTTCTTCTCGCCCCCGTAGATCACGTCTTTTTCCCGCAGATCCGTCGAGAAACTCAGGCGGTGGAGTTCCGGCCCGCTGGAAAGGCTGCCGCGCAGTTCCCAGGTGTAGGCCGCGCAGCCGATGGGGCCGTGGATCAGGTGCAAGGCGTCGGAGATGGGGTAGAGTACCACCCGGGAGCCGCAGAAGACGCAGGCCCGCTGGCTCACCGAACCGGCGGTACTGGGCTTTTCGCAGTCCAGGGTATAGGCGTCCTTTCCCTTTTCAAGAACCTGTTGTTTTCGCGCTTCCAGTATTTCAACCATAAAAATAATCCCCTTGACCCTTTGTCACATAACCAGCTCGAACTTTTCTTCCGGCGCGTCCCGGTCCTGGCGATCCATGATCACTTCCAGGATCTTGAGGAGCAGGTGCATCCCTCCCCGGTAGCCCACCATGGGCACGTAGGAGTGGCCGATCCGGTCGTAAATGGGGAAGGCGGTCCGGATTAGGGGGATGTCCATGTCCCGGGCCATATACTTGCAGTAGGTGTTCCCGAAGAGGATGTCCGGCTTATCGTTCAGCACGAGCTGCTGCAGGAGGAACAGATCCGCCTGGGCGCCGCATTTGACCGTCGCCCCGGGCCCGGCGACTTCCTTTGCCCGCCGTTCCCACTTGGCCCCCGCCGGGGTGCCGGTAACGACGTGGAGGATCTCCATCCCCGCGTCAGCGCAGAACTGGGCAAGGCCCAGGAGGATGTCCGGGTCTCCCATGAGGGAAACTTTCTTGCCGTAGAGGTACTGCGCCTTGTCGCAGAGCACGTCCACCAGCTGCCCCCGTTCAACGTTGATACTCTCCGGGACGGTTACCCCCGCCTGGCGGCGCAGGGTGTCCACGAAAACATCGGTGGCGCTGATGCCGATGGGAAGATCGACGATATCGGTCTTTACCTTGCACTTGCTGTCCAAAAGCTGGGCGGCCTGAAAAGTCCCGGTCCGGCCCAGGGCAAGGGCGATCCGGGAATCCCCGGAGGCGCTTATTTTCTCTTTGGGAGTACCCCCCTTGGGGTACATGTGGAATTTTCCGTCCATGGGGGCGTTTACCACCCCGGAGGTATCCGGATACATGATGTACCGGACGCCCATCTCCCCGGCGATACGTTTGATCTCCGACATGTCGCTGGGCTCGATAAACGAGGGCAGGATGGTAACATAGTTGTTCTTTTTTCCCGTACTCCTGGCGAAGTTCTGTACCATGGCGGTAAGCATGTTGGCGTAACCGGTCACATGGGAACCCTTAAAACTGGGGGTCGACGCGTACATTACCGTTTTTCCCGGAGGGATCTTGTTGTCCGTTACCGCCCGATTGATGATCTGGGTAAGGTCGTCGCCGATAACCTCCGAGAGACAGGTGGTGTTGACGGCGATGATATCCGGATCGTAGAGGCTGAAGATGTTGTTGATAGATTCTAGCATGTTGGACTGGCCGCCGAACACCGAGGCCCCCTCGGTAAAGGAACTGGTGCTGGCCATGATGGGCTCGGTAAAGTGCCGGGTAAGGGCGCTCCGGTGGTAGGCGCAGCATCCCTGGGAGCCGTGGCTGTGGGGAAGGCACTTGTGGATCCCCAGGGCGGCGTACATGGCCCCCACGGGCTGGCAGGTCTTCGCCGGGTTGATGGTCAGGGCCTTGCGTTCCGCGAGTTCTTTTGGCGTATGGCGTAAAAGCATGGTTAACTCCTTTTTACCCGTTGTAACCGTAGGTGGCGGAAAGCTCGGGGCTTTCGTCCCAGGGAGCCCTGGTGAACTTGAAGACGTTGCAGTTGAGCAGCCGGTCTATTTCCCGGTAGAAATTGATGGCCCCCTTAAAGCCCGCGAAGGGCCCCATGTAGTCGTAGCTGTGGAGCTGTTTCATGGGGATCCCCCGCTTCTGCACCACGTATTTTTCCTTGATCCCCGCGCAGACCAGATCCGGGTGAAACCGGTCCAGCAGTTCCTCAAGCTCGTAGTGGTTGCAGTCGTCGATGATCAGGCTGGCGTTCTCCATTTCGGGCATCATGCCCCGGTAGTCGCTGAACTCGTAACCCGCCGCCTCGCGGCCGGCCCGCTCCTCCCCGCCGATCCGGGGCTTGTACCTGGCCGGATCCGCCTCCACGCTGAGTTCCTCGATGTTCCGGGAATCGGCGTCAACCACGATGCCGGGCATAACCCTGCGGCCCTCGTAGTCGTCCCGGTGGGCGAACTCGTAACCCGCCGAAAGTATGGTGATGCCTATCTCTTTGAGGAGTTCCTGGTAATGGTGGGCCCGGGAACCGCCCACGTAAAGCACCGCGGTTTTACCCTGGCAGCGTTCCCGCACCTGGTCCCGCACTTTTACCGTTTCTTCCATCTCCCGGGCGATTACCTCCTCGGTCCGCTTTAAAAGCTCCTCGTCCTGGTAGTATTGGGCGATCTTCCGCAGGGATTTCGCCGTGGCCTCGGCGCCCACGAAGTTCACCTTGAACCAGGGTATGCCGTACTTTTTCTCCATCATTTCCGCCAGGTAATTGATAGACCGGTGGCACATGACCACGTTCAGATCCGCCGTGTGGGCGCTGGCGAATTCGTCGTAGGTGGAATTCCCGCTGAAGGTGGAGTGAAGGGTAAGGCCGCAGTCCCCGACGAGCCGTTCAAGCTCGAAAGCGTCGCCGCCGATGTTGTATTCCCCCAGGATGTTGAAGCGGAACTTCCCGTCCTTCGGTTTGTCCAGCAGCCCCACCACATCGGTAAAAACCTTGTTGTTCGCCACGTGGTGGCCGGCGCTCTGGCTTACCCCCTTGTAGCCCTCGCAGGAGAAACCAAAGATGTTGATGTCCGGATACTTCTCTTCCATGGCCCGGGCCACCGCGTGCACGTCGTCCCCGATGAGTCCCACCGGACAGGTGGCGAATATGCCGATGGCCCTGGGGTGGAAAAGGGCCACCGCCTCGTCAATGGCGGCCCGCAGTTTCTTTTCCCCGCCGAAGATAATCTCGTCTTCCTGCAGATCGGTAGACATGGCGTAGGTCATGTAGTTGGGATCCTCGCCGGTGTAGGGTTTTGTCTGGTTGCGCCGGGTAAGCCAGCTGTAGAACCCGCAGCCGATGGGCCCGTGGGTTATCTGCAGAATGTCCCGGGTGGGCCCCAGGACCACGCCCTTACAGCCCGCGTAGGCGCAGCCCCGCATGGTGATGATCCCCGGAATGGTCCGGGTATTGGCCAGGATCTCCGGCACGTCATCGTTTTCGCCTACCCTGTTGACGATAATCTGCCTGGCCCGCTTTTTGGCGATTTTAGGCGGGTAGGCTTCAAGTACCTCGATCTTGAATTCCTCTACCGAGGGAACTTCGTACACTGTTGTCATAACTGCTCCTTATTGACGCGGGGGAACCGGTTTACATATCAAGCACTTCGTCGCCCGATTCCCCGGTGCGTACCCGCCAGGATTCGGCCACGGGCATAACGAAAATCTTGCCGTCCCCGCTTTTGCCGGTTTTGTTGATGGTAATGATCGTGTTCACCACGTTTTTAACCAGCTTGTCCGGCACAATAACGTTGATCATCCGCTTGGGGATGAGCCTGCCGGCTATGCCCAACTCCTGGATCATGTCCTCGTAACGTTCGGCGGCCCCCTCGATATACTGGGGGATCTCTATCGTCCCCTTGCCCCGGCCCAGGCACTCCTTCGCGTAGAGGGAACTGATCCCCGCGTCGGCCAGGGCCCGCTTGGTCTGGTTCATTTTGTTCATCCGGATGATAGCCATGACCTCCTTCATATTCTTTCCTCCGGAATAGGGGCGGGGCCGCCCGAGTCCGGCGCGTCCTTAAGGCCGGAGCTTACGGTGTACACTTCCTCCACCGGGGACACGAAGATTTTACCGTCCCCAAAAGAGCCCTTGCCGGTACGGGCCACCTCCATAATTTTCTTCACCACAAAATCCTTGTCCGCGTTCTTTACCACCATAAGCAGGAGTTCTTTGGGGATCTCGTCGTAGGTAATATCCCCGATTTTTATGCCCCGCTGTTTGCCGCGGCCGGATACGTTCATCCGGGTAACGGCGGGAAACCCGTCGGCCATCAGCGCCGCCATTACCTCCTCGGCCTTCTCCGGCCGCACGATAGCTCTAATCATCACCATTTGACTCTCCTTTGGGATTTATTGGGCTTGTCCGGAAACCCCGGCTTCCGGACGGCAAGGGTCCGGAAACAGCGAAACGCGGAGCCTTTCGGGAGACCCGTGTCGGACTAAAGTCTGCGGCAGCCGGCCGGGCTGTCGAACAGGTCCCCTGTCCGCCATTCCTCAGTCGGCGATGCCGAATTCCATGAGGAGCTTTTCCAGTTCCGAAATATCCAGGGGTTTGGGAATAATAAACATCTTGTTGCTCTCGATGGCGGCGGCGAGCTTGCGGTACTCGTCCGCCTGGTTCACCGAGGGGTCGAAATCGATTACCGTTTTTTTGTTGATCTCCGCCCGCTGGACCATGTTGTCCCGGGGCACGAAGTGGATCATCTGGGTTCCCAGCTTTTCCGCCAGGGCGCCGATAAGTTCCGCTTCCCGGTCAACTTTACGGCTGTTGCAGATAAGGCCGCCGAGCCTGACCGATCCGGCTTCGGCGAATTTCATAATACCCTTACAGATATTGTTGGCCGCGTACATGGCCATCATCTCGCCGGAGCAGACGATGTAGATCTCCTCCGCCTTACCGTCCCGGATGGGCATGGCGAAACCGCCGCAGACCACGTCCCCCAGAACATCGTAGAAGGTGTAGTCCAGCTTGTACTGCTCGTCAAAAGCGCCGAGCTGCTCCAGGAGATTGATGGAGGTGATGATACCCCGCCCGGCGCAGCCGACTCCCGGTTCCGGGCCGCCGGATTCCACACAGCGGGTACCCTTAAAGCCGACTTTGACCACGTCTTCCAGATCCAGATCCTCCCCTTCGGTTCTGAGGGTATCCAGCACCGTTTTCTGGGCCAGGCCGTTCAAAAGCAGCCGGGTAGAATCGGCCTTGGGATCGCAGCCCACCACCATCATGTTCTTCCCCATTTCCGCCAGGGCGGCCACGGTATTCTGAGTCGTGGTTGACTTCCCGATGCCGCCCTTTCCGTAAATCGCGATCTTCCTCATCCTTTTTCTCCACTGTCGAATTTGAATAGAGTTGTTCAGAAACTTCAGTTTCTGAACAACAACTGCTTAAAATACCACCGCCGGCAAAAGAGGCCCCGGCGGCAAAGCCGGTTTTTCCGGCCACCTGGTACTTGGTGTCTGTCAATAAGGTGTCCACATTATTGACAGACTCTACTTAGCAAAATACGTGCCAACAGGGCCGCGCCGGGGGATTTTTTTTCAAAAAAGCCCCCGCCGGGAAACCGCGCCGTATTCCCCGTTTTTGCCCGGAATTTCAGGCCGCGGCGGGCATTTTCAGAGGGTTGATTACGCGGGCCTACCTAAAACGGCGGATTTCGGGAAGTTCCCCGGACTTGGGGGAACCGGCGTCTTTTTGGGGAAGGGGAAATAAGTTAGTTTAAGCTAATAAAGCATACAAAATTGTGCGGGGGCTTACGAAAATGTAGGATCGGGAAAATCCCCGGGCTTGGCCGGCCGTTCCAACCGGAGGGCGCCGGGGAGCCCGCCCCGGGTTCCCGGGAAGCCTCGGTCCGGGGCGGTTTGTGCGGTACATGTTCCTAATACATTGATTGAACTAAACAGCCGGGTAAGAGAGAAACCAAGAATGAAGAATATTAACCACCAAGGCCATTTGGCCAGCGCACAAAGGTACACGAAGGGCCGGATTTCTAATCATATCCTTCGTGCGCCTTTTCGCCTGGCCTTCGGCCTTGGTGGTAAAATTTCGAAGTATGTCTTTTAGGCTAATCAAACTGCTAGGACATTCCCTCGCCGAATCCCGCCAGGGAGGAAGCGCGCCGGGCCGCGTTCCCCAATGCCGGGGCGGCGGCATCGAGTTCCTCCGGGGACATATAGCTTTCGAAAGCGGACATACTGATGGCGGCGCTGATCTTCCCCCGGTTATCCCGGACGGGAACGGCGTTGCAGTTATCCTTGAGGATATATTCCCCCCGGTTCCGGGCTATTTCGTTGGCCCGCACTTCGGCGAGTTCCCGCTTCAGGGCCTCGGGCCCGGTGATTGTTTTTTCGGTAAAAACTTTCAGCCCCTTTTGGGCAATCAGGGCGTCCAGTTCGGTTTCGTCCAATTCGCAGACCAGCATTTTCCCCAGCGCGGTACAGTGGAAGGGGAGGGCTTTCCCCGGGACAAAATAGGTTCGGGGTACGCTCTGGCTGTCGATGTGGTCGATCATCAGAATATCCCTCCCGTAATACACCGCCATGCTGAGGTTTGCCCGGGGGTACTGGTTCCAGAGGAGTTCCAGGTAGGGTATGGTGAGTTTCCGGATATCCAGAGACAAAAGGGCGTTCCGGGATAACTGCAGGGCCTTGAGGGATACGGTGTAGAGGCCGGTCCGTTCGGCTTTTACCATGAATCCCGACGCGGTAAGGCTGGAGAGCATCCGAAAGGCCATGTTGATGTTGATCTTCAGGGCCTCGCGAACCTCGTTGGCGCTGAGGGGATGTTCCACGGAAGCCGCCAGATCGAGGATCTTGAGGCAGCGCGTTACCGCTTTAATGGTGTATTTTTCGCCTTCCATTTAGCGGAATTATAACATACATAGATAGTTTTTTCTATAAATCAAAATAGCATCATACAGATTCAGGGAAGCTTTCCC
>JAITQR010000102.1 GCA_031288815.1 Treponema sp. | reverse complement strand
TGCAGGGTGGGAATTCCCAACGGCGTGGAGGGGGCCATGTTCCAGGTGGGGAAACTCTTCCTGGCCCGGCTGGTATCCACCTTCGGCACCGTGGCTATCGCGGGGAACGCGGTGGCCACTATCATCATGACCCTGGGGAACCTGCCGGGTCTGGCCATCGCCATGGCCCTCCTCACCGTGGTGGGCCAGTGCATGGGGGCCGGGGAAATTGCCCAGGCCCGGCGTTACACGAAAAAACTCATCATCATGAACTACTGCGCCATGGGAATTTTCAACGCCCTCATCATCCTTGCCATGCCGGTTTTCTTCCGCCTTTTCGCCCTCGGCCCGGAGACCATCAGGATAGCCTATGTCTGCGGTTTCATTTTCTGCGCCGCCGCCATGATCATCTGGATCCCCGCCTACTGCCTTCCCTTCGCCCTGCGGGCCGCCGGTGACGGGAAGTTCACCATGATCGTCGCCGGTCTTGCCATGTGGATTGTCCGGGTGGGAGGCGCGTACCTCTTGGCAGGTTTCGGCGTGGGGGTCGTCTGCGTCTGGATCTCCATGGTGGCGGAATGGATGGTCCGGGCCGCCTGTTTTACCCTCCGCTGGAAGACCGGGGGCTGGCAAAAACAGCGGGTAATCTAACCATTGTCAGCCCCTTGCCATAGGATATAGTATTAGTTGTTGAGGCTGTCTTAAAACCCCAAGTTTTGAGACAGCCTGTTTGTCTGCAAAACCGGTAGCTTTGCCGTTACCGGTAACTATGCCCGCGGCAGGAGGAACGGTTTTATGGATAAGGTAAGGATAGGACTTATCGGTTTAGGCAACATGGGCACCACCCATGTAAAGAATATTTCCGCGGGTATCATTCCCGATATGGAACTTGCCGCCGTGGCGGATCGTATTCCCGAGAGGAGGGAATGGGCGGCCGGTATACTCCCCAAGGGCTTCCCCATTTTTAGCGAAGGTTCGGAGCTTATCGGCAGCGGCAAGGTAAACGCGATACTGATCGCCGTTCCCCACTACCAGCACCCCCCGCTGGCTATCGAGGCTTTCCAGGCCGGAATCCACGTGCTCTGCGAAAAACCCGCCGGGGTCTATACCAAACAGGTACGGGAAATGAACCGGGCCGCCGATGAAAGCGGACTGGTGTTCGCCATGATGTTCAACCAGCGGACCAACAGCCATTTCCGCAAGATGCGGGAACTGGTGCAGGGCGGAAGCCTGGGGGCAATAAAGCGGGCAAGCTGGATTATCACCAACTGGTACCGGCCCCAGGTGTACTACGATTCCGGGGATTGGCGGGCCACCTGGGAGGGCGAGGGCGGCGGGGTACTCCTCAACCAGTGCCCCCACAACCTGGATCTTTTCCAGTGGATCTGCGGGATGCCAAGCTCGGTGCGGGCCTTCTGCCACAACGGTAAATGGCACGATATCGAAGTGGAGGACGATGTTACCGCCTACCTGGAGTATCCCAACGGCGCCACCGGAACCTTCATCACATCCACCGCCGACGCCCCCGGAACCAACCGTTTCGAGGTAACCCTGGAATGCGGCAAGCTGGTAAACGAGGACAACACCAACCTTACCCTTTACAAGCTCAGCCAGAACGAGCGGGAATTCTGCAAGACCGCTACCGGCGGCTTCGACAAACCCGACTGTACGGAGGAAAAAGTCGAGACCGACGGGAGTAACGAGCAGCATGTGGGAGTATTGAAAGCTTTCGCGGGGAGGATCGTTCACGGGAGCCCCCTGATTGCCGAGGGGAAGGAAGGCATCAACGGTCTTACCCTGTCCAACGCCATGCATCTTTCAAGCTGGCTGGATACCACCGTTAAAATTCCCTTTGACGAGGATCTGTTCCTCGCGGAACTGAACAAACGCCGGGCTACGTCCAAGCTGAAGAAGGGAACCGGAGTGGTGTTCCAATCGGGAAAGAGCTACAACGCCAATTAGGGTCTGAGCCGCGCCCCCCGGTAAGGCCGGGAGCCCCGGGATTAAGGGAAAAAGCGGACCGGCTTAATGTAAGCGTAACCGCTTTTTCCGGGAACCGGTTCTAAAACCAACCGGATTTTGAAACCGGCTCCCGGATCTGTCGGTTTTTAGACGCTACACTCTACCGGCCTGCTAAAATTCCGCCGTCTTTGCCTTTTCGAATTCCGCCTCTATCTCCGCCGCGGGCTTTTCCGTCACAAGGCTCACCAGGAAGATGACCAGGGCGGAGATGATAAAGGCCGGGAGCAGTTCGTAGATGGCGAATACCCCGCCGAGTTTGCTGATAAGGTTCTTCCAGAGTACCACCATGATACCGCCGGAAAGCATGCCGGCCACCGCCGCGGGGAAAGTGGTCCGTTTCCAGAACAGGCTGAAGAGGATCAGGGGGCCGAAAGCCGCGCCCAGTCCCGCCCAGGCGTAGGACACCACCCGGAAGATAGACTGGTTTCCCGAAAGGGCGATACAGATACCGAATACGGTCACCGCCAGCATGGTAAGCCGGGCGATCCACATGACCATGGCTTCGCTGGCGTCCTTCTTGAACAGATCCTTGAAGATATCATTTGCCAGGGAAGAGGCCACGATGAGCATGTAGGAGTCCGAGGAACTCATGGAGGCCGCCAGGATCCCCGAGATCACCACTCCGGCAAGGAGGGGCGGGAAGAAGCGGGTTCCCAGGTGGATAAAGATGTTCTCCGCGTCGGAAGCGGTGGTCAGGAGGCCCGGAAGGTGGGCCCGTCCGATGATGCCGATAAGCACCGCCGCGCTCTGGGCCAGGAAACACCAGATTACCGCGATATTCCGGGAAGGCCGGATCATCGAGGTCTTTTTAATCGCCATAAAGCGGATTAACACCTGGGGCATGCCGAAGTAGCCAAGCCCCCAGGCCATGGTGGAAACGATGCTGAGAAAACCGTAGTCCCCGCCAGGCCCGAACTGGGGAACGCCGTTCACCACTTGCTGTACGCCGTTCTCCATGGCCGGGGTGGCAATGCCAAAAAAATCGGTAAACCGGGGAAAATTTTCCAGATTCCGGGCAATTCCCGTCATGCCGCCGGCGTTGAAGAAGCCGAAAACCAGCACCAGCAGCAGGGCGGCCACCATAAGGAGGCCCTGGACCAGATCGGTCATGCCCACCGCCATAAATCCCCCCAGGAGGGTATAGGTCAACACCAGGGCCGCGCCCAAGATCACCATGGCCACCATATTGGCGTTAAACACATAGCTGAAGAGCTTGCCAAAAGTGATGAACTGGGCGCCCACATAGATAGAGAAAAACACCAGGCTGATAAGCGCCGCGATGGCGAGAAGTATCCGCTTTTCATCATGGAAACGTTTGCTGAAAAATTCAGGCAGGGTAATGGCGTTATCGGTAATCTGGGAGTAGACCCGCAGCCGCTTGGCCACAATGGCCCAGTTTACCCAGGTGCCGATGAAAAGCCCCAAAGCGGTCCAAAAGGCCTCGCCGTATCCGGTAAAATACGCTACCCCGGGAAGCCCCATGAGCAGCCAGCCGGACATATCCGACGCTTCGGCGGAAAGGGCCGCCAGCCAGGGCCCGAAACGCCGGCTTGCCAGAAAATACTCCTCCGGATTCGTGTTGCTTTTCCTGGCACACCACAACCCGATAACGATCATTGCCAAGAGGTAGGCCCCTATCCCGATGAGAGTTTGGCTTGTTATTCCCGCCATTTCTTCCTCCTTATTTGTTGAGGAATAATACCTTTCATTCCCCGGTTATGAAAAGCTTGGGAAGAGGATAGGGAGGAACGAAAACCCTATTTGGCTGGCTTTACCGCCATGAAGCCCGCGGCGCCGATATTGTAGTCTTCCTGTTCCTCCCAACTGGCAAAAAGGGTGTCCCCCACCCAGGCAAGGCCGGTATAGACAAAACCTTCAGGCAGAACCGGCAAGAAGCGGCCGCCCCCGTTTGCTTCCCCCGTCCCGGCTTCCCCCGGGGCCTGGGAATCCCTGAATACCCCCACGCTTATCCCCTCCCCCCCTTGGGAAAGATCGCCGGTGCGAAAATAACGGACTTCCCTGCCGTCGCTTATCCGCTTAAGGCCACGGTAATACCAATAGCCATCCGCGCCGAGACGCAGCAGATCCGCCTCCCAGCCTTCGGCGAAGGGGATGTCCTCCAGGGCGGGGATCTCCAGGCCGGTAAAACCGGAAAAGTCCTCCGCCGGGCTAAGAACCGGAGGCTCAGGAGGCAGCGGGGCGGGATCGGAAAAATAGTCGTCCCGGTAGAAAAGGATGGCCGGATGCCCCCGGAAGGGGAAAAGGGCGGCGATAGTGTAAGTCCGCCAGTAAAGGTCCCCCGGTATCCGGTAAAGGGCCAGGCCGGGCTCGGGCCGGGCTTCCGGATCCGCCAGCCCGGAAGCGTCCCCGTCCCGGATCTCGCCGACAGAGGCGGCAAGCAAACTATCCCGGTTCACGGCGAAGAAAAGCTGCCCCTCCAGGGAAAGGATCTCCCTTACATGGCGGGCCAGGGGCCAGGGGACAAAGGGGACCGTTTCGGCCTCTTCAGGAGAGTCGATAAGCCGGGGGCCTTGATCGGAGAATTCAAACCAGAGGGGGGTTTCCCCGGTCCGGAGCGTGGCGAACAGGTTCCGCCGGGAATCCCCCGGGGGCTGGGGGGACGGTTCCGCCGGCGTCTCCCCGGAGGGAAGCTCCGGGCTGGGCCTGCCGCAGGAAAGCGGCAAAGCGAGAAGCCCCAAAGCCGAGATTAAAACCGGAAGGACGGACAATTTCATGAAACAATTGTAGCCTATCCGGCCCTTATTTTGACAGACGCTGTTTTGACGGACGAAACAGGGAGACCCGGCTACCCGCCGCCGAAGCCGTTTGCTTCCGCGGCGGTACCCTGCCGGGGGAGGAATATCCAGACCCTTCCGGCGCAGCGCAGGATACCCGACGCGGAATACCAGGTATCCGCTTCACTACCCGGCGATACGGGGAAGACCGGGGTATCTTCCCCAAAGAAAAGAGGTTCCGGAAAGGGAGACGGACTTATCCAGGGACCCGGATGGACAGGGACGGCCAGTTCGTCCCGCGGAGTGGAAACAAGCCGTCGTTTTTCAAATCCCGATTCCACCGTCTCCCGGGCGATGAGTTTCCAGTCCGCGGTCCAGGGATCGGCGCGGAAGGATTCCTTGAGGGCCGGATCCCGGAACAGCTCCCTGAACCGGGGCCAGTCGAATTTCGCGGGCCGCCTAAGCGCCGCCTGGGAGGAGCTTCCGGCCCCGGCGGCTTCGGCCAGGGCCCGGTAAAAAAAAGCGGCCACCCCTCCCTCCCAACTGAGGATCAAATCCCCGCCCGATACGTCGAAGGGGAAAACTGCCCCGGCGGGGCGGAAATTTCCGGGAGGAAGGCCCAGATCCGGCCAGAAGGGCCAGGCCAGAACCGGGCTCGCGCCTGAAAGGGGCGGATCTATCCCCCTAAAACCAGGCCCGGCGGCGTCTATCTCTCCGGCGCTTCCCCCTTGCGGGGAGACGATTTCCATGACATCCCATTCCCCCCGGGGATTAATCCATTGGAGGCGCCAGGCGGGAATCCCCAGTATTTCCACCCAGGCCGGAGGAACCGGCGGCATAACCACACCGAAACCCGAATCCGGAACCGGTTCCCCGCATCCGGCCAAAAGCAGTGCCCCTATGATCAATAAGTGTTTCATAGCCTATATAGGACGCGGAACGAAGATTTTGGTTTAATGGATTATCAAAATCCGTCCGAAATAATATTAAAATGAAAACCAAATACTTAGTGGGTATGTCAATTGCGTAAATCTTCTCTTTGCTGCATACTTTGAAAAATGGCGGTAGACAGTAATTATCCCAGTTTGCTTTCTCAGGCCCTCAGCGCCCGGCTGGATTGGCTTGAAAGATCCGAATTGGGGAAGCTTAAGGAAGAACTTCGGGTTTTTCAGTCGGCCTTTGCGGTGCTTTACAATATTTATATCAAAAAAGGGCTTATCCACGAGGATCCCTACAAGCAGGAAGCGAAAATAGGGGAAATCGAAGTGCCCGACACTTCCGCTTTTACCGAGGCGGAAAGGGTGGAGCAGCTCACTATCCGCCTGGCTAATTACGACAACCAGCTTGATTTTCTGGTAAATTTTTATCAGTTCAATGTAGATTTCCTTACCCTGGATCGGATCAAGCGGATTCTGGGTCTGATAAAATTCATCGACTGGGCGCATCTGTCGGGAGATTCCCCTTTCCCGATGACAAAAGCCGTCTTTGAACTGAACCAGTTGTCCAAAAACGGGCTTGATCCCCTAACCCAGACCCTCTTGGTCGAGTCTCTCGCCAAGTTGTCCAAGACTACCGCGGCGGTTGTCGGCTACCTCAAACAACTGACCGATTATCACCGGGAGAACTATAAGCTAAACCTGCGGGCCATCCTGACTCACGATATGCCGGAAGCGGAAGCAAACCAGATAAGCATCAGAAAGAAATTCGCCGCCGTCATGCCCGGCAAGCCCTTTTATCCGGATCTGGTGGAAGAGCTGCTGAGGGAAGACTACTCCAATGACGGGCCGGCCCTTCGGGAAAAGGTGCTCAAAAGTCTGCAGATACCGGATACCAAACCCAAGGCAGTAAAAGCCCCGGTTTCCTTTAAGTCCATCCTTCTGGATGGACTTCAGGTAATCGGTAACTCTTCCAACAGTTTGACGGAGATCGCCGGCAAAATAGATGAAAACGAAGGCATCCTGTCCAACCGGAGGAAGAGTTTCTTTCAGAAACTCCAGGATCTTATCCGGCGGGTCCTGGGCAGGGAGCCGGATCCGGTTATTTACGAGCTGCAATACACCGATCCCACCCGCAGTACCCCGGTACGGGACAGGTTGAACTACCACAACTTCCGGCTGGAAATGGACAAAAAAAGCCGTTTTTTGGTAAACCTCGCCAACCGGAGCAACTCAAAACTTGAAAGTATGCCCGAGGAACAGTTGCTGCAGTTTCTGGACCGGAACATACGGGATGTGCAGTCCATCCACAAGACCCTTGCCGCCCTGGATGAATTTTTCAAGGCTTCCGCTACCAGGGAAGAGCGGGACAAGATAAAAGGCATTAAACCGGAGCTGGCTACCTTGAAAAACGCCATTGTTAGATCAAACCAGTTGCGTCACGAATACAGCGCTCAAAAAGAAGAAGAAGAGCAGATGAAACGGCTCGGTATCAGTCCGGGGGTTTAAAAATGCGTATCCATCGAAGTCCTCTAAAATTCTTGGTATGGACGGTTCTGTTTTCCCTCGCCGCCTGTAAAACAGTTCCCGAAATTGTTCCGCCCCGGGAAACCGGTACCGTTCCTCCTCAGGAAACCGAAGCCGTTTCTCCCCCCCAGCCGCGGCCCGAGCCCGAGCTGGAGCCCCAGCCTGAGGAACAGGGCCAGGATGAGGAGGAAGCTCTCCCGAGCCCGGATTTTGCCGAACCCCGGCCCAAACCGGTTATCCGGGATCAGCTTACCGTAACCTTTGGCGGCGAGGATATGGAGCTTGATTTCCGCAAGTCCTTTATCGCCAGCGAAGCCCAGCTTTACACCGCCCTCTATGAGGGTCTTTTTACCTATCATCCCTTTACCATGACGCCGGTTCCCGGGGCCGCGGAAAAATGGGAAATTTCGGAGGACAAAAAAACCTGGACCTTTACCATCCGGGCCGACGCCAGGTACTGGAACGGCGATCCCCTGCGGGCCGAGGACTTCCGGGCGGGATGGATATCCCTGATAGATCCCCGGCGGGAATCCCCCTATTCCAGCCTTTTCGATGTAATCGCCGGCGCCCGGGATTACCGTATGGGAAAGGAAAAGGATCCCTCCAAGGTGGGAATAGAGGTTTCCGGAGAAAAGACCCTGATAGTCCGCCTTGCCACCCCCGCGTCTTTCTTCCCCGCCATGCTCTGCCACCACTCGTTCAACCCCGTTCATCCTTCCATGGTGAATAGAGAAGACTGGTCCCGGCCGGTTTCCAACGGCCCCTTTTACCTTCTTGAACGGCAGGGCGACCGGCTGATCCTGGCAAAAAACGATGAATATTGGGACGCCTCCCGGGTAAAGCTAAGCCGGATCGTCATCCGTTATCCGGAAGACGGGGACGAAGCGTCGGCCCTCTGGAATTCGGGGGAGGCCCGCTGGATATCCGGGGATGTCAATCTGGACGCCCTTACGGACCGGAGCGGCATTCAGGTAAACGCCATGTTTGCCACCCATTACTACTTTATCCGTTCCGCGGAAAAGCCCTGGGACGATTACCGTCTCCGCCGCGCCCTTTCCCTGGTTCTGCCTTGGGCGGCGATGCGGGAAGGCCACTTCCTCCCCGCTAAAACCCTGATATACCCTATCCCCGGTTACCCTGAAATCCCCGGACTGGAAACCAGCGACGAGGAGGAAGCCCTCCGTCTCCTCAGGGAAGCTGGTTACCCCGGCGGAATAGGCCTGCCGGAAATAGTCATTAAGCTTACCCCCTCCCGGGACGCGGCCCGAATCGGCGGCCTTATGGCGTCTACCTGGAAGGAAAAGCTGGGAGTCCCGGTGAAAATCGTGGTGGTACCCGCCGGAAACTATTTCCGGGCTCTCAAGGAAAACGATTACGGCGTGGGCTTTTCCACCTGGATAGGCGACTTTGCCGACCCCTACACCTTCCTGCAGATGTGGCGGCGGGACTCAAACCTCAACGACGCCCGGTACAACGACACGGACTACGAAGAACTGCTGGAAAGATCCATGTCCGAGGAGGGGGAAAAACGCTGGGCCACCCTGGCGGAGTCGGAAAAGCTGCTCCTTTCCCGGGGAGTGGTGCTGCCCATCTCCCACAGCCCGGCGATCAACATCGTTGACATGGGGGAACTGGACGGCTGGTACCCCAACGCCCTGGACATCCACCCTTTCAAGTATCTCTCCTTTAAGGCTTCCCGTCCCCTGCCGGGGGTAGCCCTGGAGCCGTAAGAGGGATCGCGGCGCCGAGGCCCTTTCCAGCGTGAGCAAAGATAAAAATGGCCATTGTGGACACATTATGGACTCGGACCGCGGGTTTGCGGCTACCGTACAAAAGGCATCTTCGCGGCCTAACGGTCGAGAAAATGCGTTGGATAAAGTCCTCGGTTTGTCTGCAAAGCAATCGACTTTGTGGGCAGACACTAACTAAAAGCCCGCAGTAGTTCTCTTGGCCGGGAGCCCTGGGCGGGGCCCACCACGCCGTGCTGTTCCATCAGTTCCACCAGCCGGGCGGCCCGGTTGTAGCCGATCTTCAGGCGGCGCTGGATGTAACTGGCGCTGGCCTTACCCTGCTGGGTGACGATCTCCAGGGCCTTCTCGTAGAGGGGATCCTCCCCATCGTCAAAGAGGCTGGGGGCCATGTCCTCTTCCTCGTCGTCGTAGAATATCTCGTCGTCGATGTAGTCAGGCTCACCCAGGGTCTTGACGTATTCCACTACCTTTTCCACCTCTTCCTCGGAAATAAAGGCCCCCTGTATACGGACGGGGAAGGGATCCACAATTCCCGCGTAGAGCATATCCCCCTTGCCCAGCAGTTTTTCCGCCCCTATCTGGTCGATGATGATCCGGCTGTCCATCTTGCTGGCCACCATAAAGGCGATACGGCTGGGGATGTTGGCTTTGATAAGGCCGGTGATCACGTCGATGGAAGGCCGCTGGGTGGCAAGCACCAGGTGGACTCCCACGGCGCGGCTCATGGCGGCCAGGCGGGCCACGGTACTTTCCAGTTCCTTACCGGTGGTCGCCATAAGATCGGCAAACTCGTCGATCACCACTACGATATAGGGCATGTGTTCCGCGGCGATGTTCCGCTCCCTGATCCGCCTGTTGTAGCTCTTGATGTCCCGCACGCCCATGGAATCAAGACAGGCGTAACGGCGTTCCATTTCGTAGATGCAGTACTGCAGGGCCTGGAAGGCCCGCTTGGGTTCGGTGATCACGGGAGTTAAAAGATGGGGAATGTCGTTGTAGAGTTTCAGCTCCACTATCTTTGGATCGATAAGGATAAGCCGGCATTCCGCCGGGGACTTCTGGTACAGAATGGAAAGGATCATGGTGTTGACGCAGACCGACTTTCCCGATCCGGTGGAACCGGCGATAAGCAGGTGCGGCGTGGTGGCAAGATCCACAGTCTGGGCTTCGCCGGTAATATCCTTCCCCAGCACCACGGGGATCTCCGGCCCCCGGCCTTCCTTTTTTCTGTCCCGGTGGAGTTCTCCTTCAATGATTTCCCGGAAGGAAACAATGTTCCGCCTGGGATTGGGGACTTCAATGCCCACGGCGTGTTTTCCCGGAATGGGGGCCACGATACGCACCGAGGAGGCGGCCAGCCGGAGGGCGATATTGTCCTGGAGGTTCACGATCTTTGAGAGTTTAACCCCCGGCGCGGGGAGGATCTCGAACATGGTGATCACCGGGCCTTTGCGGATCCCCGTAACCTCCGCCTGGATCTTAAATTCCTCCAGAGTTGCCCGCAGGGTCGCCGCCGCGGCTCTGGTAGCCTCGTCGATTATCCAGTACTCCCCGTCCGGGTACTGGTTTAGGATGTCCACCGGAACCTTCCAGGCTCCCCGGAGCTTAAGGGGGGGTCTGGTTTTGGGAAGCTTGGATTTCGCCGAAACGGCATCCGGGGAAGGAACCCCGGCGGGGGGCTTGGAAAAGGACGGTTCCCTAACGGGAGGTTCCCCGCCACCTGATCCCCCGGCCGCGTCAGAATCGTCAGGCTCCTCAAGGTCGTCAAGTTCTTCCGGTTCTTCGGTTTCTTCGGTTTCTTCCCGCTTATCGGCGATCCTTGCCTGGGCTTCCGCCGGATTACCCCCTTGGGAGGCCCTGGCCGCTTCCACACTGGCCAGGGGTTTCGGTTCGGGGAGTTTGATGTTTATGTAGGAAAGGATCTCCCGGCGGCCTTCCCCTTCGCCCGTATCCTGTTCCGCCGGCTCCTCCGAAACGCCGGCCTCCCCGGCGGGATCTTCCGTTTCGGCGGTCCGAAAAGAGGGGGGAAGATCATCGTAACGCACGCTTTCCGGAGGGCTGGCGGCGGCTTCCGTGTAGAGCTTCCTAAGCCGGGTGTCCTTCCCCGAAAAGAGGAAGGCGTCGGCGTCGAGTTCGGGGGAGGCAGGAGCCCCGTCCTCGGCCGGCGTTTTTTCTTCAGGGAAAGGGCCGGAAGGAACCGCCGTCTCCGCCCTTACTCTCCCGTTTTTTTTCTCCCGGCTTTGCTCGTCCTGTTTCCGCCTGTCCCTGCGGGTATGCAGCCACCGGCCGAAACGCCGGTGAAGGCCGGCGGCGCCGATGAAATCTCCCAGTCCCCCGGGCAAGCCCCGGTCTCTTTCCACGGCTATTCTTGACAGGAAACCTGGTTCCTCTGCCCGTTTGGGGAAAATGAGAATCCGCAAAGCCATGATAAGCAGGGTCTCGAAAACGGTAAGCACCGCGATGATGAAGCTAAACCCGGTTTTCCCCGCCACCGCCAGGAAGCCAAACTGTTCGGAACGGAGCTCAAAGTCCCGGACAAAGGAAACCCCCGCCGCCAGGGTAAGGAAGGGGAAAATGTTCACGCTGAGGAGAAAAACGCGATCCGGCCGCCACTCCTTATCCGCCAGGATAAAGGAGGCGTAGGCCAGGTTCGCGGGGATGGCGAAGGCGAGGAGACCATAGGAAGCGGCCAGAAAAGCGCCGGGACCGGAACCGAAGCCGGGAATCCCGAGAATGGCCCCGGCGATGGCGAATCCCAGCATCAGCGAAACAAGGCCCAAGCCTATGGCGGTGGCGACGGCGATGGCGCGGAATGTTTTTTCGGTTTGAGACAGGATCTCTTCTGACGGCACGTCGTAGGACACGGACAGCTCCCTAGGAGCCTGTCGCACCTGTAGGTTTTTACGCCACTTTGTGCCGCAAAAACCACGATAAACAGGCTCCTTTATGCGGTTTGCAGGGTAAAAATCGCCTGTGAGGCGATTTTTCGAGGTTTTATGCGCGGAGCGCGACAAACTGCTAAATAAAAAACAGTTCCGAAATCGTAATTTTGGAACTCCCTATTTACATATATCGGCCATAAAAGCTTCGGGGTTCACCCGGTAATAGAGAAAGCCGTACACCGCGGCGGCGGCGACAAGTTTCCTGCCGTACTCCCTGGTCTCCCGGTATTCGACGGTCTCCAGGAAAAGATCCCCCGGCAGGGAACCGGAAGCCTCATACCAGCGCCGTACCCGGTTCATTCCGCCGTTGTAAGCCAGAACGCTCAGCAGGGGGTGTTCCAGCCGGCCCCGGAGGTAATCCAGGTAAAAAGCCCCGATGTACAGGTTTGTTTCCGGGTTCCGGAGATTCGGCTCCCCCTCGCCGGTATAGTCGGGCCCGCCCCGCCGTTTTATCCGATCCGCCATTTCCCGGGCGGTAGAAGGCATCAGTTGGGTCAGGCCCACCGCGCCGGCCCGGGAGACGATTTCCGCCTGAAAGGCGCTCTCCGTCCTGACCAGGGCCCAGAGCAGTTCCGGGGAGAATCCGGCGGCCTCGCTCCGTTCCTCCACCGGTTCCCGGAAAGGCCGGGGATAGGAGAGCTCCAGATCCCGCCGTTCAAGTTCGTAGGTATCCCGGCTCATGTAGGCCCCCACGTGGCGGATAAGATCCGCGTAGAGACCGGCTTCCTCCATGGCCTCCCCGATGCGGCGGAGTTCGGAAACGGTAAGGCGATCCCGCAGTTTTTCCAGATAGGGAAGCGCCTGCCGGGGGACGCGGGTATCGAAAAAACCCAGGAGAAAGGCCATCTCCCGGGGATGGGGAAAAGCCGTCTTTCCGGCGGAAACCGCGGCGTTCCCGGTGGAACCGGGCAGATCGAGAAAGGGTTCCCCCAGGAAGAAGGCGGCCAGGGCCCGGTAGTACAGCGCCCCTCCTCCCGCCCGGTAAGCCAGGCGGAAAAAATCCGCCTCCGTTCTCCCCCCATGGGGGGCGTAACCCAGGGCGATGCTCCTTCCGGTTATGTAGGCGTATTTTGCCGTGGAAACCCGATCCTTCCCCCCCTCTATCCGGGCCAGGATCTCGGGAAAGATTTCCCACTGTTTCCCCGATGCCAGGCGGTAAGCCAGGCGATCCAGAATATCGTTGAAATAGGTGTCGTTGTTCCAGCGGGGAATGAAAGACATGACCAGAGGGACAATATCGGGTATCCCCTCGGTAAGGCCGGTATCGAGAATATACCAGATACAGGCGTCTTTCTGGACCGCATCCGGGGCGAATTCCAGGGCCTGGGAGAAGATCTCCCGGCTCCGGCCGTACTGCCGCCGCTCCCGGGCAATCCGGCCGGCGAAGTAGAGGAGCCGGTAGCGCAGGGACGGGATATCCTCATCCAGGAACTTTACCGGAGAAACCGCCCCGGTATCGGTTCGCAGCGCGTTTTCCCACTTCAGAAAGAGATCGATCCCTTCGCCGCCGGACTGGGTAAACTGGAAGCAGCGCCCCAGATCGTTTATCAGCCCCGGATACCATAAAAAAATATCCGGCCCTTCCCGCAGGACGGTCCGGAAATGGCCGAGCCCTTCCCCGAAAGCTCCCCGGGCCGTGGCGAGCCGGGCTTCCAGGATCGTGTCTTCCCGCCGGGTAAAAAAACCGGGGCTTCCGCGGCGGATCTCCCCCAGGGCCCAGGCCGCCTCCTCCCCGGGAACCTGGCCGAAGAAGAAAACCAGGGCCTTGTCTTTCGCAGGATCTCCGGTAAAAGGATATTCCCCCTCCGCCTCCTCTTCGGCTGGGCCCGGTTGGCCGTCCTTTTTTCGCGGTTCCAGCTCGGCCAGAAAGAAGAGGGCCTTTTCCCAGAGAGTCCGGCCGGCTTCGGGAACCCCATGGATGTCCCGGAGGGCCTCCCCGTAACGGCCCAGGGTATAATACGAGGCGGCCCAGAGGCTCCGCTCCCCGTCAAGAAACCCCCTGCCTATCGTCCCGCCGGCAGCTCCCGCCTTGGGGTTTGGATCGGACAGTTTTTTCAGTACCGGTTCCGGATCTACAATCCCCTCCAGGAGGGGCGGAATAAGCCGTTCCGCCGCGGCGTTCCGGACAAGCGCTTCCGGGCTTCCCAGGGCGGTTTCAAAGAGATCCAGGGTCTTGGCCCGGGCCTTGTCCGGGTCGATCCCGGCATCGGGGGAATCGGAACTTTTCAGGGCTTCATAAAAGGCAAGAGAGGCGGGATCCCGATTCTGGCCGCCGCAGGAACAGACGGTAAAACAGGCCAGGATAAGGGAAAGGGATGTTTTTAAATTTCCCACTAATTTTTCGGCGGAATACGGATAGTCCTGCCGGAAATGATCAGATCCGGGTTCCTTATACCGTTGTACCGGGCGATCCGGGGGTACAACCAGGGGTTACGGTAGAAGGCTGCGGCGATATCCCAAAGGGTATCTCCCCAGCGGATCCTGTAGGCTACGCCGTCCCGGGGAATGGTAGCGGGAACCTTGTAGGAAGATACCGGCGCGGGCGGCCGGGTTCTATTAACGGTAACCGGGGGCTTGGGCTGGGCCGGGGCGGCAATGACCGGCGGCGTTTGGGCCGGGGCTTGCCGGGCCGCGGGCGGTGCCGGAGCGGGGGTCCGCGCCGGGGCCGGAGGCGGTCCGGGGGCGGGCGGGGGAGCCGGGGACCGCGCGGGGGCCGGAGCCGGCGGGGGCGCGGACTGGGAAACGGCCGGAGGCCCCTCATCCGAAGAACCGGCGGAACCGCCCTTACTCCAGATAAAGAAGAACCACAGGGCAAGACACAGGCCGATGATCAACACGCCGGCAATAATAACCACAATCCAGGGGAATTTTTTTTCCTCTTTCTGTTTTATCGTCTCGGCCCGTTCATAGAGGCCGGTGGGGGGTTCGTCGTTCTGCTCCAGCTCGAAATCGGGGAGTTCGTCATCCCGGGTATCCTCTTCAAGGGATTTCAGGGAAACATTCAGGTACTGGTGCTGCCCGCCGGCGCTGGTATCAAGATCGATAGCCTCCGCGGTGATCTCCCCGTTATCGGTGGAGGAAACGACCATCTCGATGGAGGGCTCCCCCTTGGGTTTCGGTTTTATGTTTTCTATGACCAGGCTGCCGATATAAAACGCGTCGGCCATGGTCTTGGCGACGCTTTTGTAGAGATCAATTTGAACGCTCCGCTGCTTGTTGTGTACCGTGGTAAGTACCAGCCGTTTTTTGGATTTAACGTTTCCGTCAATGATGGGATAAAATTCGCCGTTGGCTATTTTAATGCCAATAGTTTCCGCCATTGGGGCCTGCTCCTTTGAATCAACAAACTGGCCCGAAACCAACCGGGCCTTGAGACAATATACCCTATATTTCGGCTGTTTCTCCAAGTTTAAACAGTTTCTTGGCTTGTATTTTGGTTATTTTTGCGATTTTTAAGAGAATTTTCCGTTTTTTTATATTTAGTGTCTGTCCTAATGTAGACACATTATGGACCCGGACCATAGGTCCGCGACTTCCTTGAAAACCGCATTTTGTCCACAAAGTAACCGGTTTTGTGGGCAGACACCATTTATCAAAGAAGCAAAACAGCTTCGCCCGGCAGCCTGCCGGACGGTTTTTGCTGCCAATGTATTACATCGGGAAAGGATATGGTATATTAGAGTCCTATAAGGAGTTATCCATGTCAGATTCAACCGAATTTATTAAGTGGGAAGAACGGTATTCGATGAATATTCCCTTTATTGACGACCAGCACAAAGAGCTTGTCCGCCTGACCAACGAACTCTATCAGGGTTGCCTTATGGGGGACGATGTTGCCCGGGACTACTTCATGAAGACCGTAAAGGGCGTCGTGGATTATGTGGGGAAACACTTTTCCGCGGAGGAAAAAATGCTGGAAAACATCAATTACCCCGGATTAGGGGCGCACAAAAAGCAGCATGAAGAATTCGTAAAAAAAATCCTGGAAGACGTAAAAAGTTTCCAGGATGGCAAAAAATTCGTGCCCAACGAGTTTGTCCGCTACCTTAGGGATTGGATTCTCTCCCATATCGCCGTGGAAGACAAACTTTACGCCGACTATATCTTCAACCTGAAAAAAAAGGGACTCCTTAAGGCTACTTTAAAAAAAGTGTAAGATAAATTGGGATCCTGCCCTTCCCGCGCCTCCTTACCGGTTGGTCTCCCCGGTTTTAAAGCGGGAAACCTCCTGAACCAGAACGTCAATATTGTTCCGGTTCCGGCCGCTTAATTCATTTACCTGGTTTACCGCGAGATTGATCTGCTCCGCGCCGGTCGCCATTTCGTTCATGCCGTTGGTGATTTCCTGGGTTACCAGTTCCAGATTTGTGCTCCCCTGGATAACTCCCCTGCTTTCTTGCAGCATTTCATCCGATTCGCCCTTGACCTTCCGGGTAATATCGTTAAGCCGGCTGATGGCGTCAAGAATCTGTTTGCTGCCGGATCCCTGTTCCTCCATGGCGCTGCGGATATTTGTCTCCTCTTCCGAAACGGTTTTAACTCCGCTGTCGATGGCCTCGAATTTGTCAAGCACGTTGTTGGTAGAAACGGTAATCTTGTCGATGGAGCTCTTTATCTTCTTGAGTACCGTGCCGATGGTTTTTGACTGTTCGCCTGAGTTTTCGGCGAGTTTGCGAATTTCATCGGCTACCACGGCAAAGCCCTTGCCCGACTCTCCGGCGTGGGCCGCCTCGATTGCCGCGTTCATCGACAAAAGATTCGTCTGGCTGGCGATATTTTCCATCACCGCGTTGATCTCCATGAGGCCCTCGGATTCCTTGGCGATTTCCTGAATGTCCGCGGCCACATCCTGCAGACCCCCGCGGCCCACCTCGGAAGCTTCCATCAGTTGGGCAACATTGCCTGCGTTCTTAACGAGGGTTTGGGTAACGGACCGGATGTTGCCCAGCATCTGTTCAATGGCGCTGGAGGACTGGGATACATCGGTGGTCTGGTTTGCCACATAGCTGTTGAGTTTGTCGATACTCATGGTGATCTGTTCCATGGTGGCGTTGGTCTCGGCGACACTGTTGTTCTGGTTGATCACCCGGCTCTTGATATTCCGGATAGTGGCGGCAATCTCGTTAATCGCCGTGGCGGTTTCGGTCATATTGGCGGCCAGCTCGCCGCCAATATCAAAAAGGCTCGCGGCCTGGCCCTTGATCGTTATCACCATATTTCTGATTTTTTCCAGGGTCAGGTTAAAATAATGGGCCATGTTGCCTATTTCATCTTTGGAGTTGACAACAATTATTTTGGTTAAATCCCCCTCCCCTTTGGAGATGTCTTCGAGGGTACGGGATACGTCAAGAATGGGCTTGACAATGGAACGGGAGATAAACAGCGCCGCGATGATCCCAAAAACCATAAAGACCCCGACAAAGACGAGCATCAGGTTGCGCATGGTGTCAAGCTCGCGGAGAATTATCCGTTCTTCCACCATGGCGACCAGGGTCATGTCATAGCCCGGCACCGGCGAAAAACCGATAACCATATTCAGGCCTTCTATGTCGTGCCGCAGGGAACCCTGTTTTTCCTCGAGAACGATCTGTATCGCTTCCGCCGTGGCGGCGTAGCGGGGATCGGTTTTTGCCGCCTCGATGGCGGAAAAG
The DNA here is from genome assembly GCA_031288815.1 of Treponema sp. The sequence continues at coordinate 8,741 of JAITQR010000102.1, read as the reverse complement.
GTCCGCATCACCAGGTCCGTATCCCGGTGGGCGATGATAACTCCGGCGCTGTTGATCAAGTACGCTAAGCCGCCGTTCCGCCTTCCTATATCCTTTACAATGTCGCTGAAATGGGTGGCGTTATTCCGGGCAAGAAGCCCGCCCGCCACCGCTCCGTCTACCGTAATGGGAACCACATAGTTGATGATGGGATAGGGGGTGGTGACGGCGCCGGCGCCGCCGACGATGATGTCCGAAACCGACTGCTCACCCCGAAGCCCCTTTCGCACGTATTCCCTGGCGGAAAGATTGGGAACCTGTCCGCCCTTCAGGTGGGGGGCGTTTCCGTCCGGATAGACGATGGCGAAGTCATCCGCGCCGACCTGGCCGATTTCGTCAATCAGCGCCGTTTTTTGGGTTTCAAAGTCCATGGAACGCACGTCCCGCTGGTTTGCCAGCTCCTGGAGGGCGTCCAGCTGGGACTGGATGGTTTTCGACACCAGGGCCGCCGCGATTTCCGCCTGACTGAGCATTGACGCTTCCGCGTCCCGTTTTACCACGGCGGTGGCGATGGTTATGGCGAGGATCCCCAGGCTGAGAGAAACCGTCAACACCACAAGGCTGATAAGAATAACAATACGCTTAGCAATAGTCATCATTGCCCCCTTTTTCCTTTACCCCGCCCCGATAGGTTCATAGCCCGTAGCGGGTGAACCACGGCGGCGCTTGTTTAAGAGATCGTCCCCGCCCGGAAAGAAGCCGGAAGAGGTTTTCGTGATCCCTAAATTATTCACATAAGACGATTTGAAAACCCAGGATTTTGAAACCACTCAAGTTAATTATAATCAACGATTTGTATTTATATTGGCCGATGCTTTCCTGAAACTTATTTTTTTCAGAAAATACTTTTAAATTTAGAAGAAAAAACAATCCTTTACAGGGTTTAAGCTGTTTTAACGGATGTATCGGCCCGGACCTGGCGGCCCCGGACCGTGCATGCCGCTTCACCCTATGCCATCCGCTTTTCGTCAAGGCGCTTCAGCTCCCGCTTCATCACCAGGGCCGATAGTATTATTGAACACACGTCCGCCGAGGGCATGGCGGCGTAGACCCCCATGATGCCGAAGAAACGGGGCAGCAGCAACAGTAAGGGAATGTAGAAGAGGATCTGCCGGGAAAGGGAGAGCAGGGTTCCCTGGACCGGTTTTCCGATAGACTGGAAAAAGTTTGACGTGATAATCTGGAAAGCCAGGGCCGGAAGAAAGATCGTGCAGATCCGCAGGGCCCTTCTCCCCATTTCCATAAGTTCCCCCTCCTCGTTCCGGAAAATACGGATAAAGACGCCGGGGAAAAGCTGGAGCAGGATAAAACCCGCCGCCACAAAAACGGTTCCCGCCAGTACCGCCAGTTTATACGTCTGCCGTACCCGGTCGTATTTTTTCGCCCCATAGTTGTAACCGATGATGGGCTGGGCCCCCTGATTGAGGCCCTGGAGGGGCATAAAGATAATCACCAGGATACTGTACACGATCCCCATGGCGGAAACGGCAATATCGCCGCCGTAGGTAAAGAGGGACCGGTTAAGGAAGATATTTACCAGCCCGATGGCAAGCTGCATGGCGAAAGGGGCAAAACCGATGGCCATAATCCGGCAACAGAGTCCCGCTTCCAACCGCATATCCCGCAGACGGAAACGCAGTTTGGTCATGGGGGAGTTGAAATAGTACATCACCCAGCAAAAGGAGATGAACTGGGAGATGATGGTCGCCCAGGCCGCCCCGGCGATACCCCAGCCGAAACCGAAGATAAAGATAGGATCCAGGATGATGTTGATCACCGCCCCCAGGATCTGGGTAAACATCGAAGTCCGGGGATGCCCGTCGGAACGGATAAAGTGGTTTATCCCCGGCCCCATGGCGCTGAACACCCCGCCGTAAAGGATGATCCGGAGGTACGTTTTCGCGTAGGGGAAGACCGCCTCGCTGACGCCCAAAAATTCGGTAAGAATCGTGTCCATAAAGAGAAAGAGGCTTACGATGGCGGCCAGGGGGACAAGGAAAAGCAGGGCGAAGGCGTGCCCCATGATCTTCTCCACCTCGTGCCGGCGGCCCTCCCCCAGCCGTATGGCGAAAAGTGAGTTGGCGCCTATGCCGATGAGCATGCTGGAGGCCATGATAAACATCATCAGAGGCATGGCCACAGTGATCCCCGCGATTCCCAGCGGATCTACCCCCTGGCCAACGTAGATCCGGTCCACAATGTTGTAGATCGCGTTCACCAGCATTCCCACAATGGCGGGGATAGAAAAATCAAAAAGGAGTTTGCTTATCCGCGCTGTCCCGATCCGGTCGGTAGGGTCCCCGGGGGCCGCCGTGCCGGGTTGTTCAATTTCGTCGTTTTTCATGGTGTATGGATATACCAGACTAAGGCGTGAAAGTAAAGGCAGGGCGCATTGACATTATTAAAGCTTCAGTGGATACCTATACCGAAGCTTCGGCGGGGTATTAAACCCTTCGCCACAAATAAAAAGCCGAATAGCCGCGAATAGGAGGCCCATCATCCGGTTCGGTTTTCGTTCTACCCGCTACGCCTGCTACTGCGGCTACGTGGTTCAGGCCATTGTCAATAACCTGGCCCCTCTTCTTTTCATCGTTTTTTCGGAGAGCTACGGAGTCTCCTACCGGGGGCTGGGCTCCCTGGTACTGATCAATTTTATGGTTCAGTTGGGGGTGGACGCCCTCTGCATCAAACTGGCGAACCCTATCGGTTACCGTCCCCTCCTGGTGGCCGCCCAGGCTTTCAGCGCCGCCGGCCTTATCCTCCTGGGGATCCTGCCCCTCTTTGTAAAACCGGTTTACGCCGCCCTGGTCATAGCCGTTACGATCTATGGATTCGGCGGAGGGCTCCTGGAGGTGCTGGTAAGTCCCGTGGTGGACGGCATCCCCGGGGAACCGGGCGGAAAACCCGCGGCCATGAGCCTTCTCCATTCGTTTTACTGCTGGGGGCAGATGACGGTGATCCTCCTCTCCACCTTCCTCCTTTCCCTCTTTGGCCGGGGGAACTGGTATATTCTTCCCCTTCTCTGGGCCCTGGTTCCCCTGGGGAACCTGTTCCTTTTTACCCAAGTCCCCATGACGCCGATGCTGCCGGAAAGGGAGGCCGTAAAACTGCGGAAGCTTGCCAAATCGCCGGTTTTTTCCGTCTGCCTTCTCATGATGCTCTGCGCCGGGGCCAGTGAACAGGCGGTGGCCCAGTGGGCGTCCCTTTTCGCGGAAAAAGCCCTGGGAACCCCGAAGGTTCTGGGCGACATCTTCGGCCCCGCCATGTTCGCCCTCCTTATGGGAACGGGACGCGTGCTGTACGGGATAGGTGGCGCCAGGCTGCCCCTTTTTCCCTCCATGCTTTTTTGCGGCCTCCTCTGTATTCTCTGCTACCTGGGGATCTCCCTCGTTCCCCATCCCCTGGTACAGCTTATCGCCTGCGGGATGACCGGGTTTTCGGTAAGCATCATGTGGCCCGCCACGTTCTCCCTTTCCAGCGCCCGCTTTCCCCGGGGCGGGGCCGCCCTTTTCGCCGTCCTGGCCCTCATGGGAGACCTGGGCTGCTCCCTGGGGCCCTGGGTGACCGGCGCCGTTACGGATCTGGCGGCTTCGGAAGGCGCGCTTGGGAAACTCAGGTTCCCCCCGGGCGCGGCCCCCCTTCAGACAGGGATACTGGCCTCTATCATCTTCCCCCTTGTTTTTGTAATCATCGTCGCGGTTTTTATCAACATACCTCGCCCTGAAGGACGAGGCATGCTGTTTTCCCGTGGTGGTTAGACTCAAGGTTTACTACCCTAAGAACGCCCTAAAGCTCCCGCGCAAGCGGGCTCTTGGATATTAAACCCTTCGCTACGAATAAAACGCGGCGCCGCCAGGAGTTTGCCGCGCTTCGCCCGTAAAACGGCATAAATGCCTTTTCCCCGGCCCGGCGGAAAAGACGGGTTTTTAAAATCCGGAAGCCGGAATGCCGGATCCTGGAATCGCGGCATTGGATGCCTTGAATCTGGATCGCCTCAGTTCTTTTCCAGACGCCAGGAAAGGGTATAAGCCCAGAGGCCGGGAAAATCCGCCGAGGCGATCTTGAAGTTAAACCTGCCCGGTTTCCCGTGGACTCCCGCCGAAAAAGAAAAATCCCAGAGGCCCTCTTTACCGTCCTCTTCCCCGTAAGCCAAGCCCAGCCTGAATTGAAAGAATTTCGGGGACCAGTAGAGATCCCCCCCGGCCCTGAGGGAATAAAAGGCGTAGGACGGCGGATAAGTCTCCGCCCGAATTCCCCTGAGAGAGGCGGAGGCCTGAAAATTCAAGGGGCTGAACAGGAAATCGGTGAGAAAGCCCCCCGTTTCTCCCGGGCCGGGCTCTCCCAGGAGGAACTCGAAAAACCAGGGAGGAAAGGCTCGGGGTCTGATACCAAAACCCATGGCGCCCTCGATGCCGTCCAGGGTTTTTTCCCCATCCCGCCCGTCCCGATCCGCGGAAAGGGAAAACCGGTTTACAGAGAAAGGCCCCCGCCCGGGGGGCAGCCGGTAGTAGAGGCCCGCGGAGACACGGTTAAAGGATTCTTCCAAACCGGGACTCCACAGGGCGGCGTTTGTCCGGAAAAGACGGCCTCCCCTCCCCCGCCATTCGATCTTTGCCCCTGTTCTGAACCCCGCCGCCGGGTTGGAACCGTCGCTGCCGGTGAAACAGGCCCCGGCCCTATCCGCCGCCAGGGAAAACTGCCAGCCTTTTAGCGCCGCCGCGCCGGCCCGGCCTATCCGCAGCCCCAGGGCCCCGTAAAGATCCCTGCCCCAGGCGAAAGTCTCCGACCAGGCCCAGTCGGAACTCAGGCCGAAAAACCGGGTGTCCATCAGGAGCCCCAGGCCGTAAAGCCTGAAATCCCGTTCCGGCAGAGGCGGGGTTTCGGAAAACCAGGCGGAACTTTTTTTTGCCGGCAGAGTCCATCCGGTATAGAAACCCTCAAGGTTTACGTTCAACTTCCCGCCGAACCATCCCTCAAGCCCGCCGCCGAAGGCGGGACGCTCGGACCGGCCTAAACGGGCGGAACCGAAACCCCGCAAAGCGACAAGTTCGGCCGGGTCTTCACCCTTGGCGCCGGTGGCATTTTCAGCGCCGCTCCCGCCGGTGTTTTTGCCGGTATTTTCACCCGCGGTCTTGCCTGCCCTTTCGGCGCCCCGGAAGGGAAAGCTCAGGCGGGGGCTTCCCAGGTAGAGGTAGAATTCCGGATCGGCCGAGGAGGCGGGCGCGGTCTTGAGATCCGCCATTGAGGGTTTCCGGTTTTCCACGAAAGGCGCGGAACGCTGCCAGATATTACGGAGCCGGGCGGGAAGCCCCCACTCGTCCAAAGCGCCGTAAAGCAGCCGGGTTCCGGTGGGATTGTGATAAAGCCCGCCCTGAACGGCCGCGCCTGAACCGTCAAAAGACCGGGCAAACACCGAAGGACGCTCCCAAGGCCAGTACAATTCGGCGGCTTCCTTGTCCAGGATCTCCGAACGCAGGCTTAAGCCCTGCCGGGGGAGACTAAGCCGGAGATCTCCCCGCTGGGTAAGGGTCTTCTTATCCTCCCAGACGCCGCTCCAGAGGAGAGACCAGGCGAAGGGGGATGGAGAAACCCCGTTATGCTCTGCGGGTTCCGGTGTTTCCGCAAACAGGATGCCCGGCCGAAGCAGGGCCAGCGTCAAAAAAACCCTTACTCCTGTCCGAAAAGAAAAGAAATTCATGCCCTATATAGGGCGCGGCTATGCGGGGCAGTTTAATACAAACGCAAATATCAGGGGTTTTGTTCCGGTTTAAGGCCCGGCAAATCGAATTCGGCGGGAATCTTCGCGGGTATACCCCGGGAATCCACAAAAGCCCAGGTAACCTTCGCCTTTACCAGAAGTTCTTCCCCCCGCCATATTTCCTGGGCGAATGTCCCGCTCACCGCCCCCTTCTTGATGGGCCAGGTTTTGATCAGGAGCTGATCGTCCGGCAGGGCGGATCGTTTGTAGTCTATCTCCACCCGGGCTACATAAACCCCGTAACCGGCTTTTACCACGGCGGGATAGTCAAACCCCACGTCTTTAAGAAATTCGTAACGCCCGTATTCCAGGTAATTCAGGTAATTGGCGTTGTTCACATGATCGTAACTATCGCATTCGTAAGTACGAACCTGCAGATTGCGTTGGGATACCATGAGCCTATGGTTCCCCCAACGGTTTCCTTTGTCAAGCGCGCGCGACGCGCCATAATTTTTCCAAGTGAAAGGCCCGCGCAACCCGCCCATAGTATCCATACCATACACGGCGTATGTACAGGTATATAGCATATATATGGGGTATAGGGTACAGAGTATCTCTATTGTATCCGGTATAGCCCCGCCCTCTCCGCGCCGCCGCTTGCCTCCCTCCCCCGTGGGTGCTATCCTCTAGCCCATGTGGAATTACTGCCCCGTCTGCGGATCTGTGGAGATTCGCTTTGACGGAAGTCACAAATTCTCCTGCCCAGAATGCGGTTTCGTTTATTACCACAACACCGCCGCCGCCACCGGCTGCGTAATCCGCTCCGGACAGGGACTTGTCTTCCTGGTCCGGGGAAAGGAACCCGCCAGAGGGAAACTCGATCTGCCCGGAGGTTTTATAGACCCCGGCGAAGGCGCGGTGGAGGGACTCCTGCGGGAACTGCGGGAAGAAATCGGCTGGGAAGCGCCGCTGGCCGAAGCCGCCAAAGGAACGGTCCCAAAGGGGCTCAGCCTCTTTGCCTCTTTTCCCAACGTATACCCCTACCGCGATGTCAGCTACAACACCTGCGATCTGTTCTTCACCCTGGACGCGCCGGACCTAAGCGAAGCGGATCTCCGGCTCCAGGCCGGGGAAATAGGCGGGGTCCGCTTTATCAAACCCGAAGACCTTAAACTCGAGGAACTTGCCTTCGATTCCACCAGGCGGGCCCTGCGGGCATGGCTGGAAACGTACTGTCCATAATAGCCGTCCTGGTATTCCCTTTGGGAAAAGGGTAAACCATCGGATCGCGGCCCCTCTTGGCGTACGCCGGGCCCTCGTCCAAGTCTTCGCCTAAGCTTGACATACTCCCCTTTTCTCAGCATGGTTAATCCATGCGCGGCTCCACTCTCTATGACAATAAATCAATTCCCGCGGAATACCGGAAAGCGGCGGAAAAGCTCTTTCCCCCAAAGGGATTCCCCGCGGGCAAGGGGCCGGAGCCGGCCGCGGCCGCGGCTTTCGCCGAAATTTTGGGGATTGCCGCCGATTACCAGCGCCTTCTTAAGGCAAGCAAGACCGGGGAGGAGCTGCGCCATTTCCTTGAGCATTTCCAGAACAACCTGGATCTGCTTATCAGAAAGACCTGGGTTGAAAAGGCCGACGAGATCCGCAAAGAGAAACTCGAAGACAGACTCCCCTCCTTCATCGAGGAGATCGAACAGGGGGATCTGCAAAAAGCCCTGCGCCATTTCGGGGTAATTCTGGAAGAACTGGCCTACCTCTTTTTCGGGGCCCAGAGTACCCACGAGGATTTCATCGAATACGCCCTGCGTATCGATATCCAAATGGGGCTGTTCTGGTGGTATGGCGGACAACTTTTGCGCTATGTGGAAACCAACTGTCACGGGGACAAGAACGGCGGGACAGCGGGGAAACCGGCCGATCCCGGTGACCTTTGGCCGGTACTGCTTATCGGGATCTGCTACCTTACGGATTTCTAGGAGCCCGTTACGCTCGTGAATTCTTTACCCGGGGCGCGTGAACGCCCCTTTACGCAAAAAATCCCGATAATCGGGCTGTTTTACGCGGTTTGCGAAAATCCCGGTTAATGGGCATGCCGCGAAGCGTCGGTTTGCCGGGGTTTGTACTGTATCAAAGGAGCATGTATGGAAACTGCGGAGATCCCTGGGGGGAACGACTTTATCAGCGAATTCATCAAAGAGGATCTGGCTTCCGGCCGGTTTAGTTACGTCCATACCCGCTTCCCCCCGGAACCCAACGGCTGGCTTCATCTCGGCCACTGCAAGGCCTTTTACATCGACTTTAGCATGGCGGAACGTTTCGGCGGAAAGTGCAACCTCCGCTTCGACGACACCAACCCGGAAAAAGAGGATATCTCCTACGTGGAAGCCATCAAGCGGGACGTTAAGTGGATGGGCTACGACTGGGAGGATCGGGAGTACTACGCGTCGGATTACTACGAGTACCTCTACGATCTGGCGGTAAAGATCATCGGGAAGGGGCACGCCTATGTGGACGACCTCTCCGACGAGGAGATCAGCGAATACCGGGGAACCGCGCTGGCGGACAAGAACGACGGGAAGACCGGCATCGTGACGCCCCCGGGCCGGAACAGCCCCTACCGCGACCGCGGCGTGGAGGAGAACCTGGACCTCTTCGCCCGCATGCGGGCCGGGGAATTTGCCGACGGGGCCAAGACCCTGAGGGCCAAGATCGATATGGTCCACCCTAACCTCCTGATGCGGGACCCGGTGATGTACCGTATCCGGCGGGAACACCACTACCGTACCGGGGACAAGTGGTGCATCTACCCCATGTACGACTTCCAGCATCCCCTGTCGGACGCGAAGGAGGGGATCACCCACTCCCTCTGTTCCCTGGAGTACGAGATCCACCGGCCCCTCTACGAGTGGTTTATCAGGGAGGCGGAAGTCTTCCCCTCCCGGCAGATCGAATTCTCCCGGCTCAACCTGACCCATACGGTGATGAGCAAACGCTGGCT
>JAITQR010000078.1 GCA_031288815.1 Treponema sp. | reverse complement strand
CGTGCGCGAGGTTCCCGTCGAAAGTACGGACAAGAGGATCGACGCCCTCTGTACGGCCGGGGAATTTCTCGCTTTTTAACATAACCCTTTTCTATACGTCTATTCTGATCCTGCCAAGGGACCGATTGAAAACCGGCCCGGAATTCTCTATGATAAAAACTGGAATTATCATGGGAGTAAAGCGGCATTATGGAGGCGAGGATCGTCCCGCGATCCCCGGTCTGGGAGAGAAAGTGGCGGAAACCGTTGCGGTTATCAATGGGCGGACGGTTTTGAAGCCGGAAATAGGCCTGATCCTCGGTTCGGGTTTGGGCGATCTGGGAGATGAGATTGGGAGGGCCGACGGTTCATTTGATCCCGGTGACCCGACCGGTCCCTGTACCATCCCCTACAGGGAACTGCCCTATTTTCCGCGGAGTACTGTCCCGGGCCACCGGGGGAACCTGATCATCGGGAGGTTTCCCCGTTCCGAGGGAAAGACGGTGTTCTGCATGCAGGGCCGTTTCCACTATTATGAAGGGTACTCCATGGCGGAGGTCACCTACCCGGTGCGGGTGATGGCCGCCATGGGGATCAGGACCCTGATTCTGACCAATGCCGCCGGGGGGCTGGATTTCTCCTTTGCGCCGGGAGATCTGATGCTGGTTACCGATCATATTAATTTTACGGGAAGCAATCCCCTCATCGGGCCCAACGCGGAGGACTTCGGCCCGCGGTTCCCCGATATGAGTAAGACTTATACGCCGGAATTGGCGGAAACGGCAAAACAAGCCGCCGCCGTCCTGGGGATCCCCCTGCGGGAAGGGGTGTACCTGGGGTGCGGCGGCCCCAGTTTCGAGACTCCCGCCGAGATTCGGCTTTTTCGGTCCTTTGGCGCAAGCGCTGTCGGTATGTCTACGGTTCCCGAGGCCATTGCGGCCCGTCACTGCGGCATGAAGATTCTGGCCCTGTCCTGTATCACGAACATGGCGGCGGGGATACTGGACAAGCCCGTCACCGCCGAAGATGTTACCGAGACGGCGGGGCGGGTGGGGGATCGGTTCGCCCGCCTGGTGACGGAGATTATAAAAAATATATGACGGCGGATTACTGGATCGACAGACTGGCCCTGAAACCCCATGAAGAAGGGGGCTGGTACCGGGAAATATGGGTTTCGGATTTGACGATTCCCACGGAGGCGCTGCCTTCGGCCTATGGGGGAAGCCGCCGCTGTTGCAGCCTTATTTACTATCTTTTAAAAGGGACGGAAATTTCCGCCTGGCACCGGCTGACTTCCCCGGAAATCTGGATTTGGCATACCGGAGGGCTGCTGGAGCAGACCCTGGGCGGCACGGGGCCTCGTCCCGAGGCGGGAGAGGGGCGGATCATCGGTCCCGGCCGGGGCGATTTTCAGGCGGTAATTCCCCCGGGAACCTGGCAGACTACGCGGATACTGGAAGGGGATTTTGTCCTTGTCTCCTGCATCGTGTCCCCGGCCTTTAGTCCGGAGGATTTTTTCCTGCCTCCCCCTGCCGGAATTTGAGGGTAGAAGGGCGGCGCCGAAAAAACAGGAGTGTTTCTATGGATATTTTTTCCCTGAGCGGCAAGATCGCCGCGGTGACCGGCGCCGACAAGGGGTTGGGGCTGTCCATGGCCGAGGGGCTTGCGGAGGCTGGCGCCGATATCGTGGCCATTACCCGGAACGAGGCGCCGGAGACGGAGGCCAGGGTCCGGGCCCAGGGCCGGCAGTTCCATCGGGTGCGTGGGGATCTCTCCCATCCCGAAACCATGGAGGCCCTGGCCGCCTGCGCCCTGGCCCTCTTTGGCCGCATCGACATACTTGTGAACAACGCCGGAATTACCCCGGTCCACAGCGCCGAAGAGTATCCCCCGGAGGACCTTGACCTGGTCTTTGACGTGAACGTGAAGTCCCTCTTCAGGCTGACCCAGGCTGTCGGCGCCGATATGCTGCGCCGGGGGAGCGGGAAGATAATCAACATCTGTTCTATCCAGTCGTATCTGGGAGGTGTCAATGTATCGGCCTATGCGGCCAGTAAACATGCGGTGGCGGGGATCACCAGGGCCCTGGCCAACGAATGGGGGCCCAGGGGAATCAATGTCAACGGCATCGCGCCGGGTTTCATGGTTACCGACAATACGGCCCTGCTCCGTGACCAACCGGGGGTCACCGAGACCCTGGCCGCCAGGGTGCCGCTGCGCCGCTGGGGGCAGGGGGAGGATATGAAGGGGCCGGTGGTGTTTCTGGCCTCCGAGGCCTCCCGTTTTGTCAACGGTCATCTGCTGGTGGTGGACGGGGGCTATATCAATGACTGAGGCGCAAAAAATTTCCATCAAAAAATTTCCATCTTGCAAATAGGAGCGTATTGTGGTACATGTGATATATTAAAGATCATAATGAAAAAACAAAAAATTCTTTCAAGAAATTCTTTAAGGAGGGTTTTATGATGAAAAAGCGGATGTTTCTTTTACCGGTTCTGATGGTGGCGTTTGCCGCCATGGTATTTGCCGGAGGGGGAAAGCAACAACAGACAAGCGGCGCCACGGGCCTCAAGATTGGCATTCTGACCAGTCCGTCCGGGGTGGATGACGGATCTTTCAACCAGGACTGTTACAATGGGATTCAGGCCTTCATCAAGGCTAACCCGGAGGCTTCCGTTACTCCCATACGGGAGCCGGACCTCAGCAAGGCTCTTCAGTCCGTGGCGGATGTGATTGCGGACTACGATGTCCTTGTACTGCCGGGTTTCCAGTTTGCCGCCGTTGGCGATCTCATGCGGGATAATCCCGAAAAAAAGGTGATCCTGGTGGATACCGCCCCGGCGGATTCTTCGGGGCAGACGGTGGAGCTTTCCAATCTCTATTCAATGCAGTTCCATGAGGAGGAAAGCGGTTTCTTCGCCGGTATCGCGGCGGCGCTGGAGTCCAAAACCGGCAAGGTGGCGGTGGTAAACGGCATTGCCTATCCGTCCAACGTGAACTACCAGTACGGTTTCATGTCCGGGGTAAACTATGCCAACAAGTATTACGGCGGCAAGGCCCAATACGTGGAGATTCCCTCCTACGCGGGGACCGATGTGACCGGCAAGGCGGTAGGGGGAAACTATATCGGTGATTTTGCCGACGAGGCCACCGGCAAGGTAGTAGGGGCCGCCCTGATCAATCAGGGGGTCGACATCCTCTTTGTGGCGGCCGGCGCTTCCGGTAACGGGGTTTTCACCGCCGCGAAAGAGGCCGACAACGTGTACCTTATCGGCTGCGACGTGGATCAGTACGACGACGGCCGGAAGGGGAACGACAATATTATGTTGACTTCAGGTCTCAAGGTGATGAGCGTCAATGTGAACAAACAGCTTCAGGCCATCAAGAGCGGAACCTTCGCGGGGAAAAACGATGTCCTAGGGGCCTCCACCGATTCCACCGGCTATGTCAGCGCCCAGGGCCGGCATAAGTTGTCCGCCAATACTCTGGCAAAGCTGCGGGAGGCCTACGACAAACTCAAGGCCGGCTCGATTGTGCCAGCGGCGAATTTTAACGGCCACAGCCCAACAAATTTTCCGGGCCTCTGAGCCATGCCTAAACCGGGGGAATGTACCGTGGAGGAAGATGACTACATCGTCGAGATGCGGCATATCACCAAACGTTTCCCCGGTGTCACGGCCAATGACGACATATCCATCGGTATCCGGCGGGGAGAGATATTCGCCTTCCTGGGGGAAAACGGGGCGGGAAAGTCCACCCTGATGAGCATGCTCTTCGGCATGTATGAACCCGACGAGGGGGAAATATATGTCCGGGGCGAAAGGGTGCGGCTTTCCTCGGCCAACGCCGCGGCGGCTCTCAATATCGGCATGGTACATCAGCATTTCGCTCTGGTGCATAATTACACCATCGCCGAGAATATCATTCTGGGCATGGAGCCCGTGAAGAAATTCGCCGGGCTATTTCCCTATGTGGATCTGAAAAACGCCGAAGGGCGGATCCGGGAACTTTCCCGGTCCTACGGCCTTGAGGTAGAACCAAAAGCGATAATCGAAAATGTTAATGTCTCCACCCGGCAGCGGGTGGAGATACTCAAGATGCTTTACCGTGAAGCGGAGATTCTGATCTTCGACGAACCTACGGCGGTACTCACCCCGCAGGAGATCGAATTTCTCCTGGACATCATGCGGGAACTGCGGAACAAGGGAAAGACCATCATCCTCATTACCCACAAGCTGGAAGAGATAAAGCGGATCGCCGATCGTTGCGCCATACTCCGGCGGGGGAAACTGGTGAAGGTCCTTGATGTGGCGGAGGCTTCCACCCAGGAAATGGCCAATCTCATGGTAGGCCGGGAAATATCCCTTGTCTATGAAAAGAAGCCCCCCCGTTTTCGGGATACCGTGCTGGAGGTGGAGGGCCTTATCGTAAGGAACGAGCATAAATTCGAGGTGGTAAAGAACGTGTCCCTCTCCGTGCGGGGGGGAGAAATCTTTGCCATCGCCGGTGTCTTCGGCAACGGACAGACGGAAATTGCCGATGCTATCGCGGGGCTTGTCAAGCCTTACCGGGGCCGCATCCTCCTCAGGGGAAAGGATATTACCCTTGAGAAGATCCGCGGTAGGATCGAGGCGGGGATTTCCTACATTCCCGAGGACCGGCAGAGATACGGCCTGATCCTCGATTTTATCCTGGCGGATAATCTGGCGGTAAAAAATTACTACCGGTTTCCCTTTTCGGAACACGGAGTACTGCGGGAAAGCGGTTTCAGAGAATTTGCCGAACGGCTTATCGCGGAGTACGATATCCGCGGCGGCCAGGGCACCGTTGCCCTTGTCCGGTCCATGAGCGGGGGTAACCAGCAGAAGGCCATCGTGGCAAGGGAAATTTCCCTGGATTCGGATCTGCTGATCTTTGTGCAGCCCACCAGGGGTCTCGACATCGGGGCTATCGAAAACATCCAGCGCCAGATTCTGGAGGAGCGGGACAGGGGCAAGGCGGTGCTCCTCATCTCCCTGGAACTTGATGAGGTGATGAGCCTGGCGGATACCATCGCCGTCATCTACAACGGGGAACTTTTGAAGGTATCTCCGGCAACGGAGCTGGATACCCGGCAGGTCGGTGAATACATGATGGGGGTCCGGGCATGAGGTCTTCCCGTTTTTTTCGCTCCCTGCTGCGTTTCATCGACGGGGAACGGAGCGGCGCCGTAGCCATTCCGGCCTTTTCGATACTCCTTACTTTGATCGCCACATCGATCCTGTTTCTGGCGCTGGGCAAGAATCCCGCCGCCGCCATGGCGGCTTTTCTGCAGGGCTCCGGCTTCATGATGAAGGCCTCCTACGCCGGCGGACAGAGCATGTTTACCGATTTTCTTTCTTTCCTCGGCATTATGACTCCTATGCTGCTGGCAGCCCTGTCGGTACTGGTGAGTCTCAAGACGGGGATGTTCAACATCGGTGTGGCGGGCCAGATGCTGATTTCGGGTTTCCTTGCCACGATCCTGGTGGGTTATATGGACCTGCCCCCCTGGGTAGCCCGGCCCCTGGTGGTTCTCACGGGTATCACGGTGGGGGGTCTTATGGGCGCCCTGGTGGGCTTCCTCAAGTACCGCTTCAACATCCACGAAGTGGTTTCTACCATTATGTTTAACAATATCATAAGTTATGTTACGGGTTTCTATATCAACTTGTACTTCGTTGATTCCATTACCCGGTCGTCCCGGCCCGTCTCCGCCGCCGCCCGTCTGACCCTGACAGGACTCTCCTGGGGCCGTCTGCGGCCGACGATACCGCTGGGGATCGTCCTTGCGCTGGGGGCGGCGGCTCTGGTCCGTTTCCTGCTGGACCGGACCTGCCTGGGCTTCGAGATCAAGGCGGTGGGCCTTAACCGGGAAGCCGCCCGTTACGCGGGGATTCGGGAGGGCCGCAGCATAGTCCTCGGGATGATCTGTTCGGGGGTTCTGGCGGGCCTGGCGGGGGTATGTTATTACCTCGGCTACTACAACACCATGGTACCGAAGACCCTTGCTACCCTCGGCTACGACGCCATTGCGGTGGCCCTGCTGGGAAACGCGAATCCCGGCGCCGCCGTATTCGCATCGATCCTCGTCACCATCTTTCAGAAGGGCAGCATCTACATGAGTTCCTCCACGAAGGTGCCCGGGGAGATCGCTTCGGTGATCACGGGGATCCTTCTCCTCTTCTGTGCCTGCGGTTCTTTTGTCCGCTATAAGGCGCGGTTCTATCTGGACAAAATGGGTGCGGTGCCCTCTGCCGGGGACGGCGGAGGCGCCGAAACGGAGGAGGCCGGCGGATAATGGACACGGTGCTGATTGACGGGCTTTCCTTTGCCCTTCCCCTGTTGATAATGGCCATCGGCGGCATCTACTGCGAACGAAGCGGGGTGACCATGCTTGCCCTGGAGGGGCTTCAGGGATTCGGCGCCTTTACCGGTTCTCTGGCGGTGATCCTCATTGTCCCCCGTCTGGGCGCCGAATCGCCGGCGCTGATCTACATTGCCATGGCCGTTTCCATGGCGGGGGGGCTTGTCTTTTCCCTGATCCACGCCGCCCTCTGCGTCAAGTTCCGCGCCCAGCAGGTAATAAGCGGGGTGGCGGTCAATACCATGGCCATGGCCCTGACTACCTTTCTGACCAGCGTGATCAACAGCACTTTTTTTGGGGATTCGTCAAACAAATTCCAGATTGGGGTTTCCAACCGTTTTACCGTCCCTTTTCTTTCCCGGATTCCGGTTCTGGGCGGTTTTTTCAAGAATATGTATCCCTTCGAGGTGGTGATCCTGGCGGTGGCCTTCATCGCCTGGTACCTCCTCTACAAGACCCGTTTCGGCCTGCGCCTGCGGGCCTGCGGAGAGGCCCCTCACAGCCTTGATGCCGCGGGGGGCAACGTAGGCAGGACCAGGGTTATCGCGGTGATGA
>JAITQR010000039.1 GCA_031288815.1 Treponema sp. | reverse complement strand
TCCCGTACCACCGGCCGGCGGATCGCCACATCCGAAATGTCCGCCTGGAACTGCATGAGGAAGCGGTCCCGGCTCGCCCCGCCGTCCACCTTCAGTTCCCTGAGTTTTGTGCCCGTATCCTTCTCCATGGCCTTCATCAGATCGAGGCTCTGGTAGGCAATGGATTCCTCGGCGGCCCGGATGATATGGTAGCGCCTGGTTCCCCTGGTTAAGCCCACAATGCAGCCCCGGGCGTACATATCCCAGTAGGGGGCGCCCAGGCCGGTAAAGGCGGGCACCAGGTAAACCCCGCCGGTATCTTCCACTTTTCCCGCGTAATACTCCGAATCGGCGCTCTCGGTGATAAAGCGCATCTCGTCCCGCAGCCACTGGATAACCGCGCCGCCCACAAACACCGAGCCTTCCAGCGCGTAGCGGACTTTGCCGGAAAGGCTCGCCGCGAGGGTGGTCAGGAGGCCGTTCCGGCTCTCAAAAGCCTCCTCACCGGTATTCATGAGGAGGAAACATCCGGTTCCGTAGGTGTTCTTCGCGTCGCCCTTTTCAAAGCAGCACTGGCCAAAGAGGGCCGCCTGCTGATCCCCCGCGTCGCCGGACAGGGGTATCTCCTCCCCCTGGATATTCGCGGTTCCGTAAACCTGGCTCGAGGGCCGTACCTCGGGCAGCATCTCCCGGGGAATGTCCAGGGCGGCAAGGAGCCGGTCGTCCCAGTCAAGCTTGTGGATATCGTAGAGCATGGTTCTGCTGGCGTTGCTGTAATCGGTAACATGGACCGCGCCGCCGGAAAGCTTCCAGATAAGCCAGGTGTCCACGGTACCGAAGAGGATCTCCCCCCTTTTCGCCCGCTCCCTGGAACCTTCCACCCGATCGAGGATCCACTTAATTTTGGTTCCGGAGAAGTACGCGTCCGGTACCAGCCCGGTGGTTTTTTGGATATGATCCTTGAGCCCCCGCTCCACAAGGGCGTCCACGATCTCCGATGTGCGGCGGCACTGCCAGACGATGGCGTTGTAGATAGGCCGGCCGGTTTCTTTATCCCAGAGTACCGTGGTCTCCCGCTGGTTGGTCACCCCGATGGCGGCAATGTCCCGGGGAACAATAGCGTATTTGGCCAGAAGCTCCATCATCACCGCGTACTGGGAAGAATAGATTTCCATGGGATCGTGTTCCACCCAGCCTTCCCGGGGATAGATCTGGGCGAATTCCTTCTGCTCAACGGCGATTATATTCTGTTCCCCATCGAAAAGAATGGCCCGGGAACTGGTAGTCCCCTGATCCAGGGCCAGTATATACTTAGGCATAGTAGTATTCCTCCAATAAAGATATTTTTGAAGCGGACGCGGAAACAGCCCCCGCTTCCAGGGCGTTACGTACATCTTCGGCGTCGGAGATCAGCCCCCCGGCGATAATGGGTTTAGGCGATATCCGGGCGACACGGCGGATCACCTTGGGCATAAGGGCGGGCATAATCTCCAAGGCGTCGGCGCTGTCCAGGGGAAACTGTTTTTCCAGGTTTGCCAGGGAAATGGAATCGATAAGGAAAAAACGTTGAACCGCGACCAGCCCCCGGACCTTGGCCCGTTTGATAAGGTTTGGCTTGGTTGAAACGATGCCGTCCGCCGCGGTAGTATCGGCGATAAAATCCACCGCGATATCCCGGCTGGAAAGCCCTTCGATAAAATCCAGATGCACCAGGGTGAATTTTCCGGCGGCTTTGCATTTTTCCACAATAGACGAAACGGTACGGATATCCCCGAACAGGAGGTTGAGGATACCGGCCTTCGCTTTAAGGCACTTTTCCAGATCCCCCTCGTTCAGAACCGCCGCGATCAGGGGGCTGTTCCGGAGGAGTTCCAAAAAGACCTTTTCCCGATTATGTCCTTTTTTTCGCAATAAAATACTATCCATTTTGTAAGCGTATTTTGCTGAAAGCCGGGAAATCTGTCAATCTTGCCGTAAAGGCTGTTTTTTATAGAGTTGTTCGGAAACCCCGGTTTCCGAACAGCGACCGCTTAGTCCAGTTTTAGCCGCCAAAACAGCCAATTTCGGAACCGCGTACAATTTGACCTAATTACAGTATCCGTCATGTCGAAACCACCTTGGCTTTTAACCAATTTGAACAATTTTACCTTGACAAGTAAAAGGTTCAACAATATACTAAAAGGTAATCAAATTTCTTGTGTATAGATAATGTTTGCGCCTAGAGAGCAGGAGAAGGGCATGATAAACATTTCGGTGTTTGTCATGCCCTTTTTGTTAGCCGGTTCCTTCATGGAAGGGATAATTTTTGTTTTTGCGTTTCGAGGAGGAAACAAATGCGAAAGAAAACCGGAATTGTTTTTCTGTTTTTTTTGTCTCTGCTTATTCTTTTTACGGGATGTAGCAAACCCGCCTCGTCCGGTACAAGTACAAGCCGGGAAGCGGAAGCCGCCGATCCCGCCAAATACGCGGTGACCGAACCCATCAAGATCGAGTGGTGGCATGCTTTGGAGAACCAGTACGCGGGAACCGTCGAAAAAGTGGTCAATGGGTTTAACGGCTCCCAGGACCTTATCACGGTGGAGGCCCGCTATATCGGCAGCTACGGCGTCCTCAACGAAACCCTGGTGGCGGCCCACGCGGCCGGAACCGGCCTCCCGGCAATTTCCGCGGCCAATACCCCCTATGTTGCCGAATACGGATCCGGCGGACTTACCGAGGATCTCAACCCTTACATTAAGGCCACCAATTTCGATATCGACGATTTCGGCGTCGGGCTGGTCAGCGCCACCTCCTACGAAGGCAAACAAGTGGCCCTGCCTTTCCTCATCTCCACCCAGGTAATCTACTACAACGCGGATATGGCGAAACAGCTTGGCCTGGAGATTCCGCTTAAATGGAACGATATGGACGCCTTCCTCGAATCCGCCATGGGGCTTAAAAAGAGCGGCAGCGACTTCTGGGTGCTCTCCATCCCCGGTTGGGACCAGTGGTACTTTGAAACATTCTACCGCAACCAGGGAATCAACATCATCAATCCCGACGGCGTAACCACCGATCTGGACAGTCCGAAAGCCATTGAAATCGCCCAAAAAATCATGGACTGGTGCAAGGCCGGCTACGCCTACTGGGCGTCGGGTACCAACGCCTCCAATATTATGCGGCAGAATTTCTGGGACGGCAAACTTTTCGCGGTATCCCACACCAGTTCCCTTTACAACACCTATGTGGCCAACTGCAAATTTGAAGTGGGAATGGCATGGCTTCCCGGGCAGGATACCAAAATCTCCGAGATCGGCGGCAGCATGATCCTTATTCCCGCCAAGGCGGATCAGAAATCCAAAAACGCCGGCTGGCAGTTTATGCAGTACATAATCAGCAAAGACGTAAACATGCTCTGGGCCAAAGAAACCGGCTATATGCCGACCCGGAAGTCGGTGTTAAACACCAGCGAGGGGCAGCAGTTTGTTACCGAAAAGCCCGCGTTTAAGGTTATCTTTGACAACCTGGATCAGATCAACCCCCGGATTCAGCATAAAGGCTGGAGTCAACTGGCCACCATCTGGATGACCTATATGGCGGAAACCATCAACGAGCATAAAGACGTGCCGGAACAGATGAAAAAGATGGCCGCGGAGATTAACGAGGTACTGGCGGACCTGTAGTTTAACTTTTTTCGGACGAACCCCAAAAACCGGTTTTGGTTCGCGGGGTTCCGCCGGTTTCCGGTTTAGGGGCGGTTGAATGAAGATCAAACCACGTACTGTCAACGCTTTCAAGGATTTCCTCCTGGTTGTTCCAGCCCTGGTATTTCTCCTTGTCCTTACCTATTACCCCATTATCGATCTGGTACGGATAAGTTTTACCAACTGGAATCTGATCAACGACGATTATAATTATGTGGGAGCGCGGAACTGGATCTGGCTCTTTAAGGGATCGGGCACAAGGTACTTCCTCTCGTCCCTCAGGGTAACCGCTTTATATACCGCCGGCGAAATCGCCATAACCCTGGGCGGCGGCATCTTTCTGGCCCTTCTCTTCAACAAGGCAAACCGTTCTTTTTCCGTCATGCGGGCGCTGGTGTTTATGCCCCGGTACGTGGCCATGTCTTCCGCGGCGGTGGTATTCCTCTGGCTCCTCAACGCCGAGCACGGCATCCTCAACTATTTTCTGCAAATCGCCGGTATCCACCCGGTAAACTGGCTTGGACAGCGGGAAACCGCCCTTGTCTCGGTGCTTATGCTCACCGGTTGGCGGGCTATTGGCTACGGCATGATGATCTACCTTTCGGCAATTCGCGGTATATCCCAGGATTATTACGAGGCGGCCGAACTGGACGGCGCCAGCGCCTTCCAGCGCTTTACCAGAATAACCCTGCCCCTGCTCTCTCCTACCACGATTTTCTTATTCGTCACCACCTTTATTTCTTCCATGAAGGTGTTCCAGTCGGTGGATATCCTTACCGGAGGCGGACCCTACCGGTCAACGGAAGTGATGGTGTATCAGATATACCGGTACTCCATGGCGGATTTCCGGATGGACCGGGCCGCCACGGTCGCCATAGTTTTCTTCGTCATTCTGTTGATCTTTACCGCCCTGACCATGAGGGTATCCCGGGGAAGCGTGCATTATGACGCGTAACAAAAACACCAGAGCTCTGATTCAAAGGGTCGCGGGCACAACGCTACAGTCTATCGCCGCCGCGGCCTTGACCCTGGTTTCGGTATTCCCCCTGTATTGGATGCTCGTTTCGTCTTTCAAGTCCCAGGAAGAGATACTGTTGTCCGTTCCTACCCTTTGGCCCCGGGAATTTCATTTTGAAAACTATATCAACGTATTTAACCGGGCCCATTTCAGCACCTACTACCTCAACACGCTTATACTAACTGTGGGGATTTTGGTGGTTCAGGTAATCACCGGCATCCTGGCGGCCTACGGTTTTTCCAAAGGCCGGTTCAAGGGACAGAATATCCTGTTTATCGTTGTTTTGGGCGCCATGATGATACCCCTCCAGGTTACCTTTATCCCCATTTACATCATGTTTGCCAAATGGAAACTGATCGATACCTACCTGGGACTTATCCTGCCCGAGGCGGTTTCCCCCTATTTTATTTTCATGGTTCGTCAGAGCTTTATGTCTGTCCACGACAGCTATGTTGACGCGGCCAAGGTGGACGGCATGGGTACTCTGGGGATTATTACCCGTATCATGGTACCCATGTGCAAGGCTACTATCGCTACCATAGTCCTAATTACCCTTACCGCCGGGTGGAACAGCTACTTCTGGCCCAAGATCATCACCAAAAGCGAAAGCCGCCGGGTGCTGACCATCGGCCTGGCCCATCTCCGCAATACCTTCGCGGGCATGGAGACCATGAACAACCACGAAATTATGGCCGGCGCGGTAATGGCTATCGTCCCCATAGTTATTCTCTTTTTCGTTTTCCAAAAGTATATGCTTACCGGCTATTCAAAAGCCGCAATGAAATAAGGAGGAGCTTATGAAAGTTATCGCCCACCGGGGTTATTCCGGCCGGTATCCCGAAAACACCATGCTGGCCTTTAAAAAGGCGGCGGAGGCGGGAGCCGACGAGATCGAGATGGATGTCCAGCTTACCAAAGACGGGACGGTAGTAATTACCCACGACGAATCGCTGGAACGGGTTACCGGGGTAAAGGGCTGGGTTCGGGATTTTGACTTCGCGGAACTGCGAAAACTCGACGCTTCATCGGTGTTTCGGGGGGAATACGGATTCAACCCTATCCCCTCCCTGGAAGAGTATCTTGTCTGGGTAAAGGATACGGCGATAGTTACCAATATCGAGCTGAAAAACAGTGATTTTTATTATGAGGGGTTGGAGGAAAAAACCATCGCCCTGATCCAAAAGCAGGGCCTGGAAGGACGGATCATCTTTTCGTCGTTTAACCACGCCTCCCTCCTGAAGTGCAAAAAACTGTGTCCCCCGATCCCCTGCGGGGTACTGGTGGAACAGCATGTCGGCGGCGCGGGGTATTACATCAAGAGCAGCGGCCTGGACTTCTACCACCCGGCAATAAGGTTTTTGAGCGGCGAAGTGGTGGAAGACTGCGAAAACCATGGGGTGGCGATCAACGTGTGGACCGTTAACGACATGGACGGTCTCTTAAAGGCCGAAGCCTGGGGACTCCGGGGGATAATCACCAACTTTCCCGATGTCTGTAAAGTCTGGCTAAGCCGGAAATCAACAGGGTATTAAACCCTTCGCTGCGAATAAATCCGAGGCGGACCGAAAAATGGCTGAATTAAGAAAGTTTCCCGGCGGGAATTGGGGCAGGTATTTTGGCTTCCCCGTCTTTCTTGCCGTATTTTTACTTGCGGGGGCCTGCCGGCGGTCCGGGGAAACCGTACAAGTCCGGCAAAGTCAGGCCGGGGAAACCGGGACCGGGCAAAGCGCCGCCACCGCCCCGGCGGGGGACCGGTACGACGAGCTTATCTCCACCGCGAACTGGGCGGGAAAGTTTACCGTATTCTTTCTCGATCTCGCGGTAAGCCCTGAGGCAAAGGATAAATCCGGCGACGCGACCCTGCTCATTTCACCCGAAGGCAAGGTGATGATGCTCGATTCGGGCCACCCTGAAAGCGCCGGGGATATCCTCTCGTTCCTTTCGGATCTGGGCATAGGCCGGATTGATTACTTTATTTTGTCCCATCCTCACATCGATCATATCGGCGGTTTCCCGGCCGTAGCGGAACGGCATCAGGTGGGAGAGGCGTACCAGATAGATATGGAATACAATACCGATACCTACCGCCGCTACCGGGACGCTCTTGAAAAACGCCATATTCCGGTAACCAATCTAAAGCGGGGGGACACCTTCGGCTTTGGCGGTGAAATAAGCGTGGAGGTTTTTAACCCCGGGGAAAAGATCGAGCCCCCGGGATTTCCCGCCGACAGTACCCAGTTTATCAACAATTCTTCACTGGTGCTAAAATTCAACTACGGGGATTCCAGCCTCCTTATGGGAGGAGATATCTACACCCCCCGGGAACGGGAGCTGATTGACCTTTACGGGGAAAAACTCAGAGCCGATGTGGTTAAGGCCAACCATCACGGGGGCGACACTTCCAACAGTTCCCGGTGGATCAGGACGACAGGCCCCAGAA
>JAITQR010000315.1 GCA_031288815.1 Treponema sp. | reverse complement strand
GGGGACCAGGGCGGAGGCCGTTTTCTCTTACGGGTAAAACCGGTAACGGAAGGAACGCTTCTCACCGCGTCTTTCAACGCCGCTGATTCAAGCGGGAACGCCTTAACCATGAGCATCGCCTACCGGGACCAGAGCCTCCAGCTGAGCCTGGAGTTTGAGGGGCAAAAAGCCCTCGGCTCCCTGCCTTTGGATATGCTTTTGGAGGATCCCGCGGCATCCCCGGAATATCCGGAAGTAAAGAATTTTGTTACCCTGGAAGCGGGTTTCTATGTCCGGGGAAACACTTTCATAGCGGCCTTACACAGGGAAGGAGACGCGGGTTTCGGGGAAAAAACCCTGCTGCCCGGCGAATTCCAGGTGGATTCTTCCGCCGGTTTTTCCTCCCACGGTTCCCCTGCCGGGCATCTGACGATGGAGCTTTCCGGGCCCCTGAGCGGTGAAATAAACTGCAGGCTGGGAACCCGGGAACAGGCGCCGCAGCCGGCCAGGGGAAACCGGAACCTTACAAGCGAAAAAGCGGCCGGGGAAACGGCTTCCCCTGGGCAGCTTACACTGGTTTCCGCCGGAGAGACGGCGCCGGCCGAGCCTTCCGCCGAGATTCCGGCTGCATCGTCCGCCGGCCATCGCGCCGTCCCTTCCAGGGATTCTCCTCAAACTGAGCCCTACCCCCTGGCGATATTCGACGAGTTTGCCATAATTCTGGAACCCTCTGCCCGCTAAATGAGAATGCGCGGCCTTCAGGCGTTTTTCTTCCTCCTGGCCTTTGTATTTTCCGCTTGTCTTTCCCGATCGGTGCGCGAGATACCGCTCCCCGGTTTCCCGGAAGAACCCGCGGTAAAACAGGACCCCGGCTCCAATCCCATGCCCCAAATCCAGGATCATCAGGGCAAAGCGGAAGGGGAGGAGATCCCCGAATGGGTAAGCCGCTACTTTACCGAAGGCGAAGCGGGGCTGGAGAGGATGCCGGAATACCAGGGGAAATACCTCTTTACCGGGAAAAACCAGGGAAGCAACCCCAAGGCCCTCGGCCAGTGGCAGGCGGCTTTTTCACCCTTCCAGGATTTTGCCCAACTGGCGGCGGCCCGGATAGAGGCCCGTCTGGCAAGAGGCGCTGCCGGCAGCTACCCCGACAATGCTTACGGCCCCTTCTTTGAGGCCATGGTAAAAAAAGCCTACGACGCGAAATACCAGGGGGTACAAAAGGAAGAGGGGTTCTGGGTTTACCTTAGCCCCGAAAAAGCTCCCCCGTCAGGGGAAGAAGGCGGAGAAGGGGAGATCGAAACCGGAGAAGAAGCGGAAGCGGAAAGGCCGGTTTACGTTTTTTTGGTACTCCTCAGCATCGGCAGGGCGGGCTTTGAGGCCCAGATCGAAGGGATCTTCAATTCGGCAAAGATGAATCTCCCCCTTACCCGGAGCCAGGAAGCCGCGGTAAACCGGGTGCACGAAAGCTTTTTTGACGGTTCATTTTGAAAAAAACGCCGGGCGCTTGCCGATCCCCGGCTGATCCCCCTATACTCCACTAATGAATTCGCTATTGCTATGGGGTCTGGATATTATCAGAACGGTCCAGTCCGCCGCCAGTCTGCCCTTTACCGTCTTTATGAAGGGGGTAACTTTTTTCGGTTCCGCTTCCGCCTATATGCTGCTCCTGCCCTTTGTTTTCTGGTGTCTCGATGAAAAAAAGGGGATCCGCCTGGGCGTAACTCTTATGATCTCGATCCTCATAAACCTGGTTCTCAAATTCGCCCTGGAGCAGCCCCGGCCCTTCTGGGAAGCCTGGGACCCGGCGGTGGGGATGGTTTCGGAACGGTTTAACGGTTTCCCCTCCGGCCACGCCCAGAATTCCCTGGTCATGGGGATCATCGCCGCCTCCTGGAGCGGGAAAAAACGGTACTACACCCTGGCCCTTTTCCTGAGCCTGCTGATTGGCTTTTCCCGGATCTACCTGGGCGTTCACTTCCCCACGGATCTTTTGGGCGGCTGGATCCTGGGCGGCCTGGTTCTTGCGGGCTATTTCCTTCTGGAAGAGAAGGTTGAAGCTCTCCTCATAGAAGGCGGTCCCCGTATGCAGAGGATCGCCGCCGCTGTTGCCGCTTTCGTCATGATCCTCTACCGGCCCCAGGAGGAACTCTTGATGCCCGGCGCCTTTGTGCTGAGCATGGGCCTGGGCTACAGTTTTACCGCCCGGCGCCTCCATTTTTCGGCGGAAGGGGTTTTCGGCCGGACCGGCGCGGCGCGGCTCCTCACCCTGGGGGCGCGTTTTATCGCCGGTATCGCCGGCATGACCCTGATCTTCGTCCTTTTAGGACGCCTCGACCGGGGAACCTCCCCCTATTACCCGCTGTTCTATTTTTTCAGCCTCCTTTTCCCCGGACTCTGGGTGTATTCCGGCGCGCCCTGGCTTTTCCAGCGCCTCCATCTGGCGGAACAGGGGGAAACCGGAGAAACCGCGCGGATAGAATGAACGGAAATCCCAAGGGCTCCTACGGCGACAAGGATCCCGTCTTTGCCCTTGCCAGCGGCCTCTCCGGCTCCCTGGCGCTGATCCGCACAAGCGGCGGAAAGACCGGAGGAAATCCCGGTATGGATACGAGCGCCTACGCGAATCCCCACGAAGATCCCGCCGGAAACCCCGGCGGGGAAGACGGGGGGGAAAGCGCGATAGTTTTACTGTCCCGTATCTTTTCCCGGCCCCGGAAACTGCTTGAGGCGCCGGGCAATACGATTATCCAGGGCTGGATTCTGGATCGGGGGGGCGGAAAAGTTGACCAGGTACTGGTCTCGGTGTACCGTGCCCCTAAAAGCTATACCGGCGAAGACGGCGCCGATATTTCCTGCCACGGGGGCGCGGCGGCGGTCAGGGCCGTAACGGAATCCCTAAAGAGCGCGGGGTTCCGGGAAGCCCTGCCGGGGGAGTTCAGCTTCCGGGCCTTTATCAACGGAAAACTTGACCTGACCCGCTGCGAATCGGTCATGGAACTGGTGAACGCCAAGACCGAGGCGGCCCGGGATCGCGCGGCGGGGAGGCTTTCCGGCGTCCTGTACCGGGAGATATCGGGGATCAAAGAGCTGCTGGTTACCGTCCTGGCGGAAACCGAGCTGTACCTCGATTACGGCGAGGACGACGCGCCGATGCCGGGGGAGGCGG
>JAITQR010000255.1 GCA_031288815.1 Treponema sp. | reverse complement strand
ATGAAAGCGCCGGGACGCGGAAGATCGCCTTTGGGCGGGAACTCTGGATAGAGCGGGACGACTTTATGGAGAACCCGCCGCCCAAGTACTTCCGCCTCTATCCGGGTAACGCGGAACGGTCCGGAAACAGCGTCCGGCTCCGCTACGGCTATATCGTTACCTGTACCGGCTTTGACAAGGACGCCGCCGGGGAGATTAGCGCCGTGCGCTGCACCTACGATCCCGGGACCCGGGGGGGCAACGCCCCGGACAACAAAAAGGTGAAGGGCACTATTCACTGGGTGTCCGCCGCCCACGCCGTACCCATTGAGGCGCGGATCTACGACTACCTTTTCGCCGCCCAGCGGCCCATGGATGTTCCGCCCGGGGGAAGCTTTACCGACAACCTCAACCCCAATTCCCTGGAAGTGATCGGCGGCGCCTGGGGCGAAGCGTCCCTGGCAAAGGCCGACCCGGTTCCCTACCAGTTTGAGCGGCTGGGTTACTTTATCCGGGATACGCCTGTCATACCGGGAACCGAAGGCGGCGGAGCGGAAAGCGGGAAACTGGTCTTTAATAAAACTATCGGCCTGCGGGATACCTGGGCAAAGGTAAACAAAAACAACCAAGGATAAAAGCGGACGCCGGTACCTTTGCCCAGGCAAAACCAATCAAAAATAACCGGGGGTAGTATCGTTAGCGGTTTACCCAAACGGTCATTTCGCCGGCCCCCCGGTTGGCCCAGGAGTAGTAGGGTATCCAGCGCAGTTCCTTCTCCTCGTATGCCGTGTCGGCGGCAATCCGGTAGAGTTCGTCTTCTTCCCAGTCTTTCTTCTTCCTGCCTTTGAAGGAGATGCTTACCACCCCTTCCAGCAGTTCTTTCTCGTATTGAACTTTTATACCGGCAGGATCCGGAGAGCCCGCGTGAATCTTGAAAAGCTCCCCGCCGTTGTCGGCCTCCTCAAGGCAGTAAACCACCGGCCCCCGGCTTACCGCCACCTTGCCGGCGTTTTCCCGTACACGGGGGTTGGCTTCCACAAAGTTTACGGGCATATCGAAGAACACGGTTACCCTGTCGCCGCTCCGCCAGTCCCGCCTGATCAGGGCGTAACCGTCCTTTAAGGTATACGGGACACTTTCCCCGTTCAGCTCGATCCGGTAAGACTTACACCAGCCGGGGACGCGGAAACCGTAGTTGAACGGGACGCTTCCCCCCTCCACGGTAAAGGCCATGTCGACGCGGCCTTCCCAGGGGTAGTTTGTTTCCAGCTTAAGAGAAACGGTTTTCCCGCCCAGGGGGATCTTTGCCTCGCTTCCCGCGTAGAAATGGGTATACACCGAGTCTCTGTTTGCCGAATGGATATAGGCGCCCAGAGAGGCGACCATGCGGGCCAGGTTGGGGGGGCAGCAGGCGCAGCCGAACCATTTCTGCCGTTCTACCTTTACGTGACTCATCCGCCGGTCTTTGAGGCTGGCCTCGGGAAGCGCCTCCAGGGGATTTACGTAAAAAAACGAACGCCCGTCCAGGGACATGCCGCTGATGATCCCGTTGAACAGGGTTCTTTCCAGCACGTCGGCGTATTCGGCCCGGGGCGCGATGGCGGCCATCCGGCGGGCAAAAAAGGCAAGCCCTATGGCGGCGCAGGTCTCGCCGTAAACGGTGTCGTTGGGAAGGGAATAATCGTAGGAGAAGGCCTCGCCGTAAGCGGACTGGCCCACGGCGCCGGTGATATACATCTGGCGCTTTACGATGTTGTCCCAGAGGGCCTCGCAGGCTTTCAGAAGGGGCCCGTCGCCGGAGAGCCTGGCCATGTCCGCCATGCCGGAGTAAAGGTACACCGCCCGAACCGCGTGTCCCTCCGCAACAGACTGCTCGCGGACGGGCTTGCCGGCCTGGTAGTACTGGTAACGGAAATAGCTGTTCTTCCAAAAGAAATCGCTGCCGTTACGTTTGGTTTCCTCTTCAAAGAAAAGAGGCTGCCTTCCCCGTTCGTCAATAAAGTACTTCGCCAGCCTCAGGTGTTTTTCATCCCCGGTAAGCGCGTAGAGCCGAAACAGGGCCATCTCCGCGATCTCGTGCCCCGGATAGCCGCGCAGCTTGTTTTCTTCCGGGCCGATGTGCCGGTCAATACAATCGGCGTAGCGGATCAGGGCGTCCAGGAGTTTCCGTTTTCCCGCGGCCTGGTAATAGGCAATAGCCGCCTCCAGAAAATGGCCGAAGCAGTAAAGCTCGTGGTTGTTCCGCAGATTAGTAAAACGTTTCTCAAGACCGTTGATAATGTAGTAAGTGTCCAGGTAACCGTCGGCCTGCTGGGCATTACAGATAATATCAATGGTATCGTCAAGGGTTTTCTCCAGTTCCGGATCGGGATGCCAGACCAGGGTATAGGCGGCGGCCTCTATCCACTTGGCAAAATCGCTGTCCTGGAATACATGGCCGCCGTGACCGGCCCGGTTGTCCACGCCGTAGTCCAAACCGGGATGGGTAAGCTGCGCGGCTATCTTGAAATTCCGCATACAGTAACTGGGCTCCGCGCCGGGAACCCGGTCGTTGAGGGCCTCCCACTGGTAGGGAACAACTTTAGTTCTGATCCGCTCCATGAAGGGAGTCCAGAAGGGATCCCGGATCCTTACATCCGTAAGCGGAATGAATTCGGAATGATTTGCCGCGTCCATACTTGCTCCTTGCGTCCGGTTTAAACAACCGGGTTTTAAAACCTTAAAGCGGTTCCAAGATCGCGGTTTTGGAACCGGATCTATTTCCCTTCTCTTTTTTACTTTTTTTGATTATATTTCTTTGATACACGAAGGTAAACATGAATTATACTGATCCTGAAGAAGAAGGAACCCTTTCGTATGTGCTGGTAACCCCCTACACAATAGCGAAAAGCCGAACCGGCGGCGTTATTGCCCGGCTGCTTTCCCGGCTGGACCTGGAACTGGTGGGGGCCCAGATGATCGCCCCGGACGGTGAGTTTGTAAAGGTCTACGCCAGGGCTCTGCGGGAGGAAAACCCAACCGGCGATATCACCCTTTTGGCCGATTACGCGGAACGGAACCTTCCGCCGTCGGGGGGGAGAAAACACCGCAGCCTCCTGCTCCTCTTCCGGGGGGAGAATCCCTGTGAAAAACTCTCCGCCATCTGCGGCCACCTGTACCCGGAGCACCGGGAGATAGACGCGGTAACCGGGGAAAGCATCCGGGATACCTACGCGGATCTTATCATGTCCGAGGAAGATCCCCACAAGGTAAGTTACTTTGAACCCGCGGTTATAACCCCCCGTTACCAGAAATGGGCGGATCGGAATTTAACCCTCTTCGCGGATTTTCTGCGGGGCCAGGAGAACATCATCAAGAACATGATATACCCGGACCCGTCCAGGATTGAGCAGACCCTGGTGATCATCAAACCGGACAACTGGCAATACGCCTCCTCAAAGCCCGGAACGATCATCGACATGTTCTCCCGTACCGGGTTAAGGATAGTGGGCATCAAGGTGCACCGCTTTTCCCTGGCGGAGGCCCTGGAATTTTACGGCCCCGTGGAGGCGGCGCTGAGGGAGAAGCTGGCCCCGGTATTCGGGAAAAAGGCGCGGGAAATTCTGGAAAGGGAATTCGGCGTTCCCCTGGGCGGCCAAACCGGGCAAAGCCTGATTGACCATTTCGGGGCGGAATACGCCCGGGATCAGTTCTTCCGGATCATTGATTTTATGTCCGGTAAACGGCCCGACGACTGTCCCCCGGAAGACCGGGACAAGCCCGGCACCGTTAAAAGCATGATTCTGGTCTACGAGGGGGAAAGCGCGGTAAAGAAGATCCGGGACGTGCTGGGCCCCACAGACCCCCTCAAGGCCCCGGGCGGGACGGTACGCCGGGAATTCGGCAGCAGCGTAATGATCAACACCGCCCACGCTTCCGACTCTCCGGAAAGTTTTGAAAGGGAGCGGCGTATCGTCAGAACCGGGGAAAACTCCCTGGCGGCGATTATCAGCGGGTATCTGGCCCGTCTTCCCAGGGCTTAGGCTCCCAGGGCTCCTCCACCTTCTCTTCCCCCTCGTCCAGGATTTCGATAAGCTCCACCCGGAAGATCAGGAGGGAGTTGGGCGGTATAAGTTCCCCGGCCCCCTCTTCCCCGTAGGCCAGGGCGGAGGGAATGAAAAACACGTAGAAATCCCCCACGCCCATCAACTGGATTCCCTCGGCCCAGCCGGGAATTACCCGGTTCAGGGGAATTTCCGCCGGTTCCCCCCGCTCCCAGGTACTGTCAAAAATTGTGCCGTCGGTCAGTCTCCCCTCGTAATTTACCTGTACCAGCGCCCGGGGGCCGGGTTTCTTCCCTTCCCCGGCCTCCAGGACTTCGTACTGAAGGCCGCTGGCGGTGGTTTCAACCCCTTCCCGATCCCCGTTTTCCTTTAAAAACAGGGCTTCCTTTTCCTTGTTCTCCGCGGCCTGCCGGATCGCGGCTTCCGTAAAAACGGCGCGTACCTTTTCAAGGGCCTCGTCAAAACCGTAACGCGGCTCCAGGCCCTCCAGAGCGGCACGGAACCCTTCGGTAAAAGCCGGGTAGTTAAATTTCAAGCCAAGCTGCTTCAGATCCCGGCCCAGCACCATACCGAAGGCATAACTGGCGTCCGTTTCGCCGGCGGCCTTCGCCGGGTCTTCAATTTGTCCTTTCCCATAGAGAGAGGCGGCAAGAACCAACAGGGGAAAAAAGATAATCGTTCTTTTTTTCATTTCACCACCGAAATAAGTTCCACGTTAAAGATAAGCGTCGAGTAAGGGGGGAGCCCGGAAGCGTCCTGGGAACCGTAGGCAAGATCGGAGGGGATGTAGAACCGGTAATTTGAGCCTTCGCTCATCAACTGAAGCCCCTCGCTCCAGCCGGGGATAACCCTGTCCAGGGGGAATTCGGCAGGTTCGCCCCGCTGGTAGGAACTGTCGAATACCTGGCCGTCAACGAGGGTGCCCTCGTAATTAACCCGTACCGTGTCGGTAACCTGGGGGTGGACACCGGTTCCCTCGGTAATTACCTCGTACTGGAGGCCGGTATCGGTGGTTATGATCCCTTCTTTTCGGGAATTTTCCGCAAGAAAATCAATTTCCGCCTGTTTTAAATCCCCGGACTGTTTCTCCATAGCCGCGAGATAGGCGGACTGGATCTTCATGGCCGCGTCTTCGCTGGTCAAACGGGGAGTCCGGCCCTCAAAAGTATCCTTGAAGCCCTGCATAAAGTCATCGTAATTGATTTCAAAACCCACATCCCGCAAATTCCGGCCGAATTCCATGCCCAGGGCATAACTGACATCCCTGTCGGAGGCTTCGTCGCCTTTATCGGAAGAAGATCGTCCGCACGATACGAAAGCGAGAAGACCCAGCGCCACGGCCAGGAACACGCCAAAGCCGCGCCAAAATATATTCTTTTTCATTAAACAAACTATACCGTTTACGCCCTTTAGCCGCAAGAGACCGGGGCTCCTTTATGTATTTTACATTTGACGCAAATATTTTATAATCAACAACCTCACCCCAAAAGGCGGGGTATTAAACCCTTCGCTACGAATACGGCGGAAATTATGAAGGACATCGGAAAAAAAGCGCCGATGGAAAAAAAACACAATATTCCGGAAAAATACCGCGCCCGCTTTGAGGAAGAGCGCCTTGAGACGAACATTGCCCGTATGCGGGGCTTTGCTATTTACATTGTGGTACTCCAGTTGGTTTTACAGGTCGCCAATATCCTCTTCCCCCAGGGCGCGGGAGAGGGGATGGAACTCCCCCTGGTTTTTTATATCGTTCTTTCCCTGGTCACCCTGCTTATCGGGATAGTTTACTGGGTACTGCTCAGTCTCGCGA
>JAITQR010000205.1 GCA_031288815.1 Treponema sp. | reverse complement strand
TTATGGTTGCGCTTAGCCCCGGTGGATACGGAGCCGCCAGCCTTCCGGGCCGGTTCCCACGGTTTCCCCCAGGAAGGGGAGGCTCTCCCTGAGCGCCTCGTCCAGAGGCCAGGGAGGGTGGTAGATCGCCATACCGCTTCCGTAAAAGCCCCGGGGGGAATTGTGGCCCTTCCCGGAAGACCCGGTGTAAAGCTCAATGTTGCAGCGGTTTCCCCGGTAAAGCCCCAGCAGGGAATCCCCCAAGGAGCAACTTCCCAGGGAGCTTCCCAGGGAGCTTCCCAGGGATCCCTCGCCGGTCCCGGGCCGGGGATCGTTTTCCAGGAGGGGGTACCAGACGATATAGATGCCGGTGGAAAAACGTCTCAGGGCTTCCGCCAGGGTTTCTCTCAGCCGGGCGTAATCTTCTTTTAGCTCGTAGGAAGGATCGATAAAGACCAGTCCCCGCCGGGAAGGAGGGGGGAGAAAAGCCCTGAGCCCGGCGAAACCGTCTTCCCGCCTAAGGGTAAAGCGGCGGTCGCCCCCCAGCAGTCGGTTTAACGCGGCAAAATCCCCGGGATGGAGTTCAAAGCAGATCCCCCGGTCCCGGGGTCTGAGCAGCCGGGCCATAAGGGCCGGGCTCCCGGGATAGGCGTAATCACGGACACCCTCCTGGCCGGACCGGGCCGCCGGGGAGACGCCGGGCGGTTCCGGCTTCCCGATCTCCTCCGGAAAACCCGCCAGTTCCCGGTAAAGCCTGAGCATGGCGGGCGCTCCCCTTCCTCCCCCCAGCCTCGCTATGCCCCCTTCCCATTCCCGGTTTTTCGCGGCAAAGCCCTCCAGCAGGGGATAGCTCCCCGCCCCGGCGTGGGTATCCACACACAAAAACGGTTTTTCCTTCTGGCGGAGATAGTCCAGGCAGAAGACCAAAACCGCGTGCTTCAGTACGTCCGCGGGGTTTCCCGCGTGGAAACCGTGGCGATAGCTCAGCATGGCCTATGATAAACCGCCGGCTCTTCCGGGGTCAGCCCGGATCTTCCGATTTCCGGCGGCGCTGATTTTGCCGGCGGGACGGTCGGTTTTGCTCCTCCGGATCCGGCTGGGCGTAGCGGTTCCGCAGGGCATGGAGATTCGAGGCTACCGCCCCCTTGGTGATGCCAAGCAGATCCGCCACCTGTTGGTTGGTAGCGTCTACCCGGATACCCGCGAGGCGTCTCCTCATGTTCGCGAGCCGATCCCGCGCCCCTTTCAGGTTTTTGCTCAGTTTCTCGTACCGGACAGTGCCCTCAGAGGCGGTACGGAGCCGTTTTTCAAAAACAATGCAGCGGTAGAACTGGCAGAAGATCCGTTCCTGGAGAACCCGTATCGATTCATCCCGCCGCGCCCGCCAGCCCCGCAGTTGCTCTATCATTTTCTTGATTTTTTTCGCTTCCACTCCGATTGCCTGGGCAATCCGTTCCAGAAAATCGTCGCTTACAAAATAATAGGATTTAAGAAGCAAAAGCAAAATTTGCCGGGGATTATTCACCCGAATATTTTCGGGCAGAACCTTGGCCATCCCCTCCCGCTCGCCGGCAGCCGGTGTTTCCGGTTTCCCGGCCATACCCGGAAGAACCGCGGTCGGCCTTGGGGACGGTTCCGCTGAATACTCCGGTTCCCGGTTGTGAACCTCCGTGTCCGCGGCGTGAAGCGTCCAGGCGGCGAATTCGGTAATGTAGTGATCCACCTGCCGGGAACGGTATTCCTTAAATGAATAACGAACCAGCGCGATGATATGGGCGGAAAAGGAGTAACCTTTTTCCCGGTAATTATCAATCGCGTTGCTCAGCCGGGGATAAAGCCAGCACAGGTAGTCAACGTATTCGTCCTCATCCCAGTCGGCGTAATAGAAATATCGGGCGTTTTTCAATATGGTACTGAAAATGGTTCCTTCAAACTCTTTTCGTCCAAGACTACCCTCCACATACTGGTGATACAGTTCGTTTAGCGCCAGGATATTCTGCATGATGCGCTCCTTTTCTTCCGATTTTTCCCAGAGCCTTGTAGGGCCTCCTGATTCACCCACTTTTCTGGTTATCGGAATAAGGGCATAAAAATACACTTTTGGTTTAATGAACATGACAAATGTCACAAGAATTCGGCAATTCCGGATCGGGCTTCCTCGAGAATCCGCTTGGCTCTCTCCACGGTTTCGCGATTTCCCGCCCCGCCGCCGCGAAAGGCGGCGTTTTTGCGGATTTACCCGGGCAGCTAAGCCTTAGGGGATCTTAAACAAAGGCCTTTTCAAAAGCGGCGATTAATTTCGGCTTGAGTTCCTCGATAACGATCCCCTCCTGGCTGAATCCCGCGGCGTTTTTGTGTCCCCCCCCTCCAAAACCCGCGGCGATAAGGGCCACGTTTACCTTGTCACGGGAACGGAGACCCGCGGTACATTTTTTCGGGCTTTCCTGGCGGATAATGGCGACCGCCTCCACCCCTGCCACGGAAAGGAGAAGCTGGTAGAGGCTGTCCGAATCCCGGCCTTCAAGACCGAAACGCTGGGTCTCTTCGTATTTTTCGCAGGTATAGATAAGCTTTCCCCCGAAATATTCCTCCGCCCGGGACAACTGTATGCCCAAAAGTATCCTGGAATTGAGGCTTTTTCCCCCGTTGATGGCGTTAAAAACCCGCTTGGGGTTTCCCCCGGCCCGGATGAGCCGGGCCGCGCGGATAAACGCTTCGGCCCCCCTTTCGTCCAGGTGGCGGAAGAAACCCGTATCCGTACAGAGCCCGAAGAGGAGCAGGTTCGCCTCCTCCTGGGTGGGGGTAAGCCCCAGGGCTTCGATAAGCTCCAAAACCATAAAAGTAGTCGACGGGGCGTCGGGGTCAAGAAAAACAGGGTTATCCTTATCATCCGGGGGAAGGGTTCCCACCACGTGGTGATCCACTATCCCCAGGGGAAGCCCCCGGAGCAGGGGTTCCAAATCGCCGATTCGGTCAAAAGCGCCGCAGTCCACGATAATCACCCTGGCGTTTTCCCGGTCTTTTTCGCCGGGAAGGGTGATAAACCGGTCGGCGTAGGCTAATACCTCGGTCCGCTTAAAGGGGCCGGCGGAACAGGGGATCGCTTCTTTACCCAAACGGCGCAAGGCCGATACCAGGGCAAGCTGGCTGCCCACGCAATCGCCGTCCGGCTCTTCGTGTCCGGCCACGAGAAATTTCGTCCCTTTTTCGATAAAACTGATAAAATTTGCGGGAACTGGTACCGGTTTTGTCATGGTAATTTAGATAACAGTCCCCGGGCGCCTAAAATTCAAGTTTTAGACCGTCCACATTCTCGAACCGGTCGTCGATATTGACGCCGAGAGCGATGTTTCCCCAGCTTGGGTGGCCCCGATCCTTCCGCAGGTAGAGCCTGACATGGCTGAAACTGCCGTCTTTGTAGTAAACGGCGAGATAAGGCCAGGAGTTCCCGGGGCCCATGTAGAGAAGATCCCCCTTGCCGTCGGTGTCCTCAAACCACTCCAGGGGCAGGTAAACCCGGGCCATCTGGTTTATCCCTTTCCGGTACTGGACAACATAACCCTTCCGGTAAGGGTATACCTTCTCGATAGGCACATTAACATAAAAGTACTCAGACTCCTTGCCATCGGAAATTTTTTGGGCAAACAGGGACATCTGAAAAACAGCGCAGAAAGCCACCGCGAAAAACAGCTTTTTCATGCTAATCCTCCAATTTTTCTCAGGGATATGAAAATCCGACAAGATTTCTAAAATTCCTGATATGCTAGTATAACCCGGAAAAAAAGCCGAAGCAAGTCCTCATGGTAGACCCCTGTCGGGGCCTGGTGTCCTGAAGGGGTATCGCGGCGGCGGCACCCGAAGCCCTCCCGGACACGGGTACAGTTTTTCCGCCGGGCGAAACAGTTGTTGTTTTCCCTGCGGGGTCCGGTTCGGATAAGGCGTGTTGCGCGCCCGAAGCCCCTTGGCTTAAAATATAAAGAATCCTATGAAGATCCGCAAAAAATCGATTTTTCTTCTTGTTTTGGCCGGTTTTATCGCCGGTTTGGCCGTAACGGTGGGGGTCTTCTTTACCCGTCCCCCCGCCTTGGTTTTGAGCGATAGTTACTTCGACGTCCTTTACGGCCCACGAAGAGGCATCCTGCGGCAGGCGGAGGCGTCGCTGCGGCTTTTCCGTCCGGTCAAAAAGGTGACCATCGCCGAAGACGCCGGCTCCGATCTGGTGATTTTCGCGGTTGAGGAGGCGTCCTCTCATCCCTGGGCGGTATTGGCCCCCAGCCGTTACGCCCAGGGGCTGCGGTTTTACGCGGAACAGCATCCGGAAACGCCGGTGATTGTACTGGGCGGCCGGAGAAATAGCCGGGAGGGCCAACTGTTGAATCTCGCGGTGGATACCCGGCTCGATTCTTACCGGGCGGGCCGTTCCGCGGCGTTTTTTTCCCGGGGAGAAGAAGGAGCGATTCTTGTTTTTCAGGAGGAACGGGATTTCCCGGTAGATCCGGACGCCTTTCTGGCCGGTCTGCGGGCGGAAGGATGCGATATAAACCCCCTTTACATGAGCGCCTATACGGATTCCGCCGAATATGATAAGCTTGTCTGCGTTGTGGTGGGGGGCAACGCCCAGACTTTTCTGGGCCTGAACAGCGCTGTACCGGTAATTCTTTTTTCCTGGCTGGATCCGGTATTTTCCCCGGGGAATGTTAAGCTTATCTTCGACGATTCCCCCTGGGGGCTCTCGACAGCGGCTTTCCGGACTGTCTTGGATGCCGGGGAAGACCCGGTTCCCTCGGATATTCTCCTCCCCTTCGGGCGGATAAGACAGCGGGACATGTTGAAAAAAATAAAGGCGGTCATAAAAGATGGAATCCAATAGACGCGATAAAAAAACAAGGAAAATATGCGGAACGTTGACAAAAATGCCGATAAGAAATATAATCGTCCTAAGAACTCGTTTCCAGGGATAGGAATAAGGAGTAATTTGATGAAACAGGGTAGTTTCAGGGCTGTTTGTGTTGTTCTTTTAGTGTGTACGGCTCTTGTTTCGGCCTACAGCGATGAAAGAACCGTCAATTCCGAAGCTGTAATTATAGAGTCCTTTGATGGGAATACCGCCCACGAGTGGACCGTAGAGGGAAGGACCAGTTTTTACGAATTCGACTGGAATAAAGACGCCAGCAAATTCGCGACGGTACTTGAGGGGGATGAATATCCCAGGCTGACCTACGTTTCGGCTTGGCCCCAGGCGCTGTTTGGTAATAACCGTCAGGGAATTGATTATAAAAGCCTGGGTATCTGGGGCCGTTTCGATCGCCGGGGTTATAACTGGATCGATATATACCCGGTAGAAGTGGGAACCGACACCCCCTTTGAGATACCCTTGCCGGGCCGGGTGCATTATTTGGATATGTGGGTGTGGGGTTCCAACCTCCAATTTTATGTTGAGGCATTTGTCCGGGACTATCAGGGTGTGGTCCATACCCTCAGGCTTGGGGATATTTCCTATACGGGCTGGAAAAACCTGCGGGTTTCTATCCCCAACGCGATTCGGCAGAGTAAACGGATCCTTCCCCATTACGCGGGGCTTCAATTTGTAAAATTCCGGATATGGACCCAGCCCTATGAAAGGGTGAATGATTTCTATATTTATTTTGATCAGTTCAAGGTAGTGACCGATACGTTTGAGTCCTTCTATGACGGCGATGAGCTGGCGGATCCTGAGCATGTTCAGGAACTCTGGGCAGTATCGGGCAATAATTAAGGAGGCTGGCCGTGAAACGTTTTGTATTAGTTATCTTGATTTTGTTGGTTGGCGGTTTCCTGTTTTCCCAAGAAGGCGTCGAGGTGGGGACTACGGATCCTGAGCGCTTGAGTATTGACGCGGCCCAGCAGCTTTTAAAAGAGATTTCCGTCGATAAATTTGAAAAAGACGGTTATTGGCATTCCGCCATGTCCCCGGATACCGGGTATACTACCACCCGTTTGTTTGAGGGCGCCCCCGCCGGAAAGGAAGCTCTGGCGGAGGAGGAAGGGCTTGATATCCCCGATAGATATGTTTTGGGCACCCGGGTGGATTTTCTCCACCGGGGGTATACCAATTTTGTCCTGTACCCCCAGCGGCCTATCCCGATAGAGGGGATTACCAAGACCGTGTCGGTCTGGGCTGTAGGCCGGAATTACAACCACGAATTGTACCTCCTTATTCAGGATTTTTTTGGCCGCCAGTTTGAGCTCTATATGGGTAAACTGAATTTCCAGGGATGGAAGCGGCTTACCGTGGCGATCCCTCCCCAGGCCGAAGACGGCAGGAACGGGATTGTCCAGCGGAACTACCATTACAATAACAACCTGGGGATTAAAATTGTCGGCCTGATGGTTAAATGCGATCCCCTGGAAGCTTTCGGCAGCTATTACGTGTATTTCGACGATTTGCGGGCGGTAACCGATCTCTTTGCCGAGGATAACCGGGACCCGGACGATATGAACGACGCCTGGTAAAAGCGGCGTGTATCAGGAAAGGGCAATGGGCTTGGCTCATTGCCCTTTTTTTTCGTAGCGGTAGGCGTTTCCCTTTTTTCCTGTCCGCTGAACGGCCCCTATTTTGGTAAGCACATAGAGGGTTTTTTGGGCCAGGGCGGGGTTGATCCCGGCCTTTTCCGCCAGGTCCCGGGCGGTAAAACATTCCCCCCGGGTAAAAGGGGCAAAGCGGTAATAATCTTTTAAGCCCTTCAGGCAAAGGGAACCATGCCAGCCTGTCAGCTCCCTCCCCGTAATACTGGCGCCCTTCCGCCGCCAGGAACCTTTTCCGTCCAGAATTCGTTTTTCCAGCACATCGATCAGGGCAAGCTCAATACTCAGTCCGGGAAGAAGGGCAAGTTCCGGAGCGTAAAGCAAATGTTTAAAGAGATCCCATTCGCTGCCCCGGCGGGGACTTTTCCGTTTTCTAAGACGCTCTCCTTCGGGGCCGAAGGTTTCTATGTATTTGGTAACGATCACCGGATGGACTATCCGCACCGGCCCATGAGCGGTCAAATCCCGGGCTTTGCGCCGTAGCGGGCCGAAGCTTCCGGTTTGAACCTCGATAATTTCTCCCTCCCCCGTGACGCCGTCACAGACATAGGCCCCCAGGATCTCTTCGGTTTTGCCGGTTTCGCCGGCGTAGTGGAATTTCAGAGCCCGGTGGAGCGCGCTTTCCCTTTGGGTTCCGATGCGATCTTTCCCGCCCTTTCGCGCCTCCGAAGGCTCGGTCTTCCCGCCGGGAGGTTTATTCGGCCGCACCGGGGAGCTCCGGAGAATGATAATCTTCGTTTCTGCCCCGCCGGCCCGGTATCTCCCGGCTATCGGGGTCGGGAAAAACGACAAGACACACGTTAATGAACATGGGCCTATTATATCGGAATTCGAATGAAAGCGGCAATATTTTGTTCTATACAATCGTGTAGACGATAAGAAATTTTTTTAATTTTTTGTAATATTTTCAAGCCTTTATAGCTTGACTGTAAATTTCAGGCCAAGTAAAAATAGACAAATGGAATTTTATGGGAAATAATAGAAAATAGTGGTAAAAAAGGCTAAGATAAGGGAAAAAGTGGTATGGGTATTCCAACCGGACTAAAATTTGTCTCCTGCGATGACAAAGGCCGGATAAGTATCCCTTCCCATTTCCGGGAGGCTTTGCCGGGGAATACGCTGATCATTACCAAAGGGCTTAAAGAGTGCCTTTGGTTGTTTCCGGTGGAAGAATGGACGAGCTTTAAGACCCAGATGAAATCGGAAATGGAGCCCTTTTCTTTACCGCAGAGGGATCAAATACAGCACCGGTTTCTTATACCCGCCCAGGAACTTGAAATTGACAAATTGGGCAGGGTGGCGGTACCCGAGAGCCTGCGGGATTTCGCGAAGCTCGGCAAAGAATGTGTGGTGGCCAGCAACGGCGAGCGTATGGAGATTTGGGATAACCGGGCTTATGACGACTACCAGGCTGAGATAGAGGAGAACCTTGAAAGCCTGATTGAGAAAATGAAGTTGTAATTTTTTCGGTTTGTTATCGAAGAAGACTGTAGGCAAAGGGGAGCCTGGAAAGGTGGAGTTATGGAAATTTGGGAGGGGAACAGGGAAATCATGGAAGCGGTACATACTCCGGTACTCTTGGAGGAAACGGTACAGTATCTCGCTCCTCGCGGGAACGGGGAACTGATGCTGGACGCCACCGTTGGAGAAGGAGGACATAGTCTTGCCTTCCTTTCCCGTTTTCCGGATTTAAAAATCGTCGCCATCGACGCCGATCCGCTTATCCAGAAAACCGCGAGAGAACGGTTTGGAGAATTTGGCGATCGGGTATGTTTTTATTCCGGCTGGGCCCAGTCCTTCTTCGCCTCCTACCCCGGGGATCTTGGCCGGCCCGACACGATTCTTATGGACCTGGGGATAAGCATGTTTCACTACGAAAAGTCGGGCCGGGGCTTCAGTTTCCGTAAGGACGAGCCGCTGGATATGCGGCTGGATACAGCTTCCGGCCCGGACGCGGCGGATCTTGTCGCCACCCTGTCAGAAAAAGATCTGGCGGATCTGATCTACCGGAACGCGGGGGAACGTTACTCCCGGCGCATAGCCAAAGCTATCGTGGCGGCCCGGAAACAGGGAAAGATCCGTAATTCCGGGGCTCTCGCGGAACTGGTGGCGGCCGCCGTGCCTCCGTCTTACCGGCACGGGCCCGTTCATCCTGCCACGAAAACGTTCCAGGCCCTGCGTATTGCCGTAAACGGCGAATTGTCCCGGCTGCCGGATCTGCTTGAGGGGGGATTCGGGGTACTTAAGGCCGGCGGACGAATGGGGGTAATCAGTTTTCATTCTCTGGAAGATCGGATTGTCAAGAATTTCTTCCGGGAGAAAAGCAGAGACTGTACCCGTTCCCCGGAAGCGCCGATAGGTAGAGGTAAGGGTTGTCGGTTTGTGAACATACTTACCCGAAAGGGGCTTGTCCCTGGTGAGGCTGAAAAACAAAAAAATCCTCCCTCCCGGAGCGCGCGGCTGCGGGTAATCGAAAAACTTCTTGAAGAGGACGGAAAGTGATGAAGAAGCATCTGCTTCTTTACTTGGCGGTGCTTACCATGCCCTTGCTCCTGGCCCTGGTAGTGTGGCAGTCGACCCGTTATACGGATCTGGAACGGGAAATTGCCCGGCTTGAAACCACCCAGGAAGAATGGGTGGAGAGCAACAAGCGGCTCATCGCGGGAATAGCCATGCTTTCATCTTCCGAGAGGATAGAGAACATAGCCCGTAACGATCCGGGCCTTGTCAGGGTAAAGCCTGAAAATATTTTGCAGATCCGGATAGAGGAGGGGGGGCATGGATACTAAGTCGTTTCTCATGGATTTTGAAACCCTCCTCCGCTCCGTAAAGGGCCGCCGTGTCTCCCCCTGGGGAAAGCCGGGTTTCGCTTCGGTGTGTATTGATTCCCGAAAGGCAAAGGAAGACGCCCTGTTTGTCGCCCTGCCCGGTTCGGTTCAGGACGGGCATTCCTATGTGGAAGCCGCCTTTAAGGCCGGCGCCTCCTGCGCCCTGGTGGAAGAGGCAAGGCTCACCGAAAAGGCTTTAGGGCTTGCGGAAACCGCGGAGAAGTACGGCCGGGGGCTGATA
This sequence comes from Treponema sp., assembly GCA_031288815.1. Next base: position 7,885 of record JAITQR010000205.1, on the reverse strand, counting down.
GCGGTAGCCGATACCCTTAAAGCCCTCCAGGACGCCGCCGCGGCCTATCTGGATCGGTTTTCCGGACTTTTGAAGGTAGGGATCACCGGTTCCTCGGGAAAGACTACCACCAAAGAAATTGCCGCCGCCATTATCGGCCAGGAGAAAAAGGTAGTGATGAACCAGGGGAATTTGAATTCCGAAACCGGTCTGCCCCTCTCTGTTTTTGAGGTTCGTCCCTGGCACGAGGTGGGGGTGTTTGAGCTGGGAATGAACCGCCCGGGGGAGATTGCCGAATTGGCCAGGGTTCTTAAACCTCGCGTCGCTTTAATCACAAACATCGGTTCCGCCCATATCGGACTTATCGGCAGTAAGGCCGGAATAGCTGAGGAGAAAAAAAATATTTTCGCCGAATTTTCCGGCGCCGAAACCGCCCTGATCCCCGGGGACGACGAGTACCGGGATTTTCTTGGCCGTGGGATCAGGGGGAAGGTTCGTTTTTACGGCCTCGACGGGGTTGGCTTCAGCCGCGACCTGGGCCTTTCGGGCAGCGAAATTACCTGGGCCGGGGAAACGGTTCGTTTTACCCTTCCGGGAAAACATAATGTGCGGAACGCCTTCGCGGCCGCGGCGATTGCCCGGGAAGTGCCGGTGAGCGATCTGGCTATCCGGGAGGGGCTTGCCTCGGTAAAAGCCCTTTTTGGCCGGAGCGAGATACTGGAAGGCCGCCTCACGGTGATCCGGGACTGTTACAACGCCAATCCTGAATCTTCCGCCCAGGCCCTGGCCTTCTGTGACGATCTGGAATACCAGGGTAGAAAAATATATGTCATGGGTTCCATGCTGGAACTGGGGGAAGATTCGCCGGGGGCCCACCGGGAACTGGGCAGACTTCTTGCCGCTTCCCGGGCGGATAAAGTGTTCCTCTACGGCGGGGAGATGGAAGATGCCGCCGCGGAAATGGAAGCGGCGCTTGCCGCCCTTCCGGAAACCGGAAGGGGAGGGGTTCCCTTCTTCCACACCAACAGTATGGACCAGCTGGCCCGGGAGCTTGGAAACTTCGTCCGGAAGGGGGATCTGGTACTGCTCAAGGGCTCCCGGGGCTGCGCCCTGGAAGGTCTGACGGATATACTGCTGGGCGGAGAGCCGGCCGGCGGCGCGGACAGGGGGGGGAAATAATGTTTCTGGAGTTTGTGTATCCCCTGGTAAAATATTTTACGCCGGTTAATGTATTTTTGTACCTTACTTTCCGGGGGGCTTACGCCGCGCTTACCACCCTGCTTATCGCCTATATCTCCGGCCCCCGGATCATTGCCGCTTTAAAACGCCTGCGGGTTAGGCAGGCGGTCCGGACTGACGGGCCGGCAAGCCACCTGGTAAAGGACGGAACCCCGACCATGGGCGGGGTGCTTATCATTATTTCCGTGCTTGTCTCCATGCTGCTCTGGCAGGATTTAAAAAACGAAAAGGTGTGGCTTGCCCTGGGCGCCTTTACGGCTTTTGGATTTATCGGTTTTCTTGACGATTACCTCAAGGTTACCCGCCATAATTCCGCGGGGCTTCCGGCCTGGGCAAAACTTGTTTTACAGTTTACGGTGGCTGTGGTCATAGTGCTTGTTCTGTACTTTTCCGGAGAGGACAGGATCACCTGCCTCTACCTTCCCTTCTTCAAAAACCCGGTGCTGGACATGGGCGTCCTCTGGATTCCCTTTGGGGTGCTCCTTATTGTGGGGGAGAGCAACGCGGTTAATTTTTCCGACGGTCTTGACGGGCTCCTGGCGGGGCTCCTTATCCTGGTGTTCATCTCCCTGGCTATTCTCAGCTATCTGACCGGAAGGGCGGATTACTCCTCTTACCTGGGTATCCCCTACTTCCCCGGCGCGGGGGAACTTACCGTGTTCTGCCTGGCCGCGTGCGGGGCGTGTATAGGATTCCTGTGGTTTAACGCCCACCCCGCGGAGGTGTTTATGGGCGATGTGGGGAGCCTTTCCCTTGGCGGTGTAATCGCTACTGTCTCCCTGATTATAAAAAAAGAAATACTGCTTCTGATCATCGGCGGGGTTTTCGTGTTGGAGATAGCTTCGGTAATCATTCAGGTTGTGTCCTACAAACTGAGGAAGAAAAGGATCTTTAAAATGGCGCCGATACATCACCATTTCGAATTATCCGGCTGGGCGGAAACGAAAGTGGTTATCCGTTTTTGGATACTGGGCGGGCTTTTCGCCATAATAGCCCTATCAACCCTGAAGATTCAATAGGGGGAAGAATGTACCAGTTCGAGGCCGAGATACCTGAATACCGTCCCGGGGGAAGCCAGACCCTTATTGCCAGCGTTCTTCTCCTTACCGGGCTTGGGCTCGTGACACTCTATTCCGCGTCCTACGGTTTTGGGATTATTTCCAAGGGGAACGGCTTGTACTACATTTCCCGGCAGTTAAGGCCGGCCCTGGCGGGCCTAATCCTTTTTTTTGGCCTTTCCCGGATAAAACTGGAACTGCTGCGAGAAATTATATTCCCCATGGTGATAGGCACGATCATCCTCTGTCTCCTTACCTTCTTCCCCGGCATCGGGGTGACTAAAAACGGCGCCAGCCGCTGGATTGGGATAGGTCCCATCGAATACCAGCCCTCGGAAATGGTAAAACTGGTGCTGCCCATTTATCTGGCCCATATCTTTGATAAAAAGCAGAACAGTATCGCTTTTTCTTCCGGGGTGCTGCCGCCCGTAGTGGTAAGCGCCGTTTTTTTTGTTATCATCTACCAGCAAAACAATTTAGCTACCGCCATATTTATAGCGCTAAACGCCCTGTCGATATTTTTTCTGGCGGGAGTAAAGAGGCGTTATTTTCTTTTTACGGCAGTCATGATGCTTCCCCTGACAAGCCTTATGGTGCTTACCAAGGAACACCGTTTGAGACGGATTATTAGTTTTTTCTGGCCCAACTGGGAACCCCAGGGAGCGGGCTTTCAGGTTCGCGCCAGCCTTCTTACGATTATGTCCGGAGGCCTCTTGGGCAAGGGCATTGGCCAGGGGACGAGAAAAATCGCCAGTGTTCCCGAGGTCCACTCGGACTTTATTTTTTCCGCCTTCGCGGAAGAGTCGGGGTTTATCGGGGTGGTCCTCCTCTTTGTCCTGTTCGCCTTTTTTGCCTGGCAGGGTTACCGGGGGGGCTTCCGGGCCGCCACGGTTTACCGGCGGCTTCTGGCCTACGGCTTGGTGACCATGATTGTATCCCAGGCTTTGCTAAACGTGATGGTGGTCGCCGGTTTCCTCCCCGCCACGGGGATACCCCTTCCCTTTTTTTCCCATGGAGGTTCTTCCCTGTTGACCACCTTGGCAATGGCGGGCCTGGTGGTAAATGTCGCGCGCCGGAGCCCCGCCTCGGTTCAGGCGGAGAATCTCAGGCAGTACGCCCGGGAAATCCGGCGCCAGCCTCTGTTTCGCCAGGATATTGACGAAGAACTCCGTTCTAACGCCAGGGAGGATGTACATGTCCGGTGAATCAGTCCGCGTTCAAGTTTCCGGCCGAAGATCCGGCAATACCGGCGGCGCGGGTTTCGTTCCCGCCCAAAAGAGGTTCACCGAAACCGGCCGCGGCGCCGGCCCGGGGATCGAGAAGGGGCTTAAAGCCCTGATTATCGCCGCCGCGGCGATTCTGGTGCTTGAACTGATCTGGCTGCTGGCGGTGAGCCCCTGTATGCCTCTTACAAAGATAGAAACGCTTCCCTTTCCCGGCATGAGCCGGGAAGAGATCATCGCCGCCGCGGGCATCAGCGATCGTTCCTCCTACGTTTCGGTCAAGGCGGCCCAGGCGGAGCGATCCCTGGAGGCGCTTTACCAGGTCGAGTCCGCCAAGGTGATCAAACGCTTTCCCAACGCGGTAAAAATTGCGCTGATCCCCCGGAGCGCCGCGGGAATGTCCCTGGTCCAACTGGACGGAAAACTTACCCCCCTGTACTTTGACCGGACCGGCCTGGTATTTAAAATAGGGAAGGGAATCGGCGAGGCCGTCCAGGATCTGCCCCAGTTACCGGTAATTTCGGGTCTTGTTTTTGACAATCCGTCCCTGGGCATGAAGCTTCCCGCGCTCTTCGGCCCCCTCCTGTCCCGGCTTGAGGCCATAAGGGACACCTCGCCGGAACTGCTCGCGGCGATTTCGGAGATCCGGATAAACCGGAAGGCTTTTGACGGATTCGATCTTGTTTTATATCCCGTTCATAATCCGATAAGGATACGGCTTGAACCGGATCTTAACGAAGCGAGTCTTCGTTACGTAATGTTAATGCTTGACGTGTTTGCCTCAAAACACTCTGAAATTGAAGAGATAGATTTTAGGGCGGAGACAGCGTCGTACAAGGAAAAGGAGGCCCTTTCTGGCAAATGACGGTTTGATAGTCGGCCTCGATATAGGATCGACTAAAGTCTGCGCGGTAATCGGCGAGCGCGGTGAAAATGGAACTATCGAAATCACCGGCGTAGGACTCTGCCCCTCTACGGGAATGAGAAAAGGGGTGGTGGTTAACATAGAGGCGACGCTTCGGGCCGCGAGAGAGGCTGTTGAGGCCGCCCAGATGATGAGCGGCCGGGATGTGGACTCCTGCTGGACCGGCATCGGGGGCAGCCATATCGACGGGATCAATTCCCGGGGGGTGGTGGCGGTTACCGGCAAAGACCGGGAACTCCGGGAGATAGACGCCGACGATATCGCCCGGGTGCTGGAGGCGGCCCGGGCGGTGGTGATCCCCATGGATCGCCAGGTGCTGGAAGTTATCCCCCAAAGTTACATCGTGGACGATCACAAGGGCATCAAGGATCCGCTGGATATGATCGGGGTACGGCTTGAGGCGGAGGTTCATATCATTACCTGCTCGGTTACCAGCGCGCAAAACCTGATCAAGTGCGTTAACCGGGCCGGTTACTATGTTAAAGATCTGGTCCTCCAGTCCCTGGCGGCCGGCAGGGCGGCGCTTACCGAGGAGGAAAAGGATCTGGGGGTGGCCCTTATTGACATCGGCGGGGGAACCACGGAGATGCTGGTTTACTGCGACGGCGCCCCTTATTCCACGGTTACCATTCCTGTGGGCGGCGGCCAGGTAACCGGGGATATTTCGCTCCTCAAAAATATTTCTTTCGAGGCCGCGGAGCGGATAAAGATTGAGGCGGGTTCCTGCGTTGAAGGCATGGACGACAGCGACGACGATATTATTGTCCCCGGCGTTGGGGGAAGGGCGCCCATGCCGATTCCCCGTTCCCAGATCCTTGCCATTATCCAGCCCCGGATGGAAGAAATTTTCAAAATGGCGAAGGAGAAGCTGGACAGGATCTCCCTGTCCCGGCCCCTGGGCGCGGGAATCGTACTGACCGGGGGCGGGGCGCAGCTTTTAGGCGCGGCGGAGCTTGCCTCCCGGGTTTTTAAGATGCCCGTAAGGATTGGTTCGCCCATACCGGGCGGGGTATTAAGCGGCGGCCTCGTGGAAGAATACCGGAATCCGGTATACTCCACGGCCATAGGATTGGTACTGGAAGGCTTTAATCGCCAGGCGAAACAAAGTCCTGAACGAAACGGGGAAGGGCGGCCCCGGGAAAAGGGCGCGCCGGATGTCCTGCAGAGATTCAAGGACTGGCTGGGAAAAGAATTTTTTTAAGGAACGCCGTATCGGTATCGATAGGGTGATACAAAATGGTTGGAGGGGAGTATGAACATTGTAGTGCACAATGACGGGCCGGTCATGCCGGCTCCCGCGGTAATCAAGGTCATCGGGGCCGGGGGGGGCGGCTGCAACGCGGTGAACCGTATGATTGAATGTGGTTTACGGGGAGTCGAATTTCTCGCGGTTAACACGGATGTCCAGGATCTGTTTAAAAAAAGCAAGGCGGAGGTAAAGCTGCAGATTGGATCCAAGCTTACCGGCGGGAGAGGAGCCGGCGGCATCCCCGAAAGGGGGGAAAAAGCCGCCAACGAGGATCTGGAAACCATCCGCCAGCATGTAAAGGGAGCCGATATGGTGTTCGTCACCGCCGGAATGGGCGGGGGAACCGGTACCGGTTCCGCGCCGGTTATCGCCAAATTGGCCAGGGAGGAAGGGGCCCTTACCGTGGGGGTGGTGACCAAGCCTTTCGACTATGAGGGGCCCGTCAAGATGGGCCTTGCCGAAGAGGGGATCCGGAAGCTGCGGGAGGCGGTGGACAGTCTGATCGTCATCCCGAACCAGCAGTTGATGGGCATGGTGGAGCGGAAAACTCCCTTGAAGCAGGCCTACCTTATGGCCGACGATGTGCTCCGCCAGGGGGTACAGGGCATCTCCGACCTTATCACCCAGACCGGGCTTGTCAATATCGACTTTGCCGATGTGGAATCCACCATGAAGGGTCAGGGGGACGCCCTGATGGGTATCGGCGTGGGAAGCGGGGAAAACCGGGCGAAGGAAGCGGCCAATAAGGCCATCGACAACCCGCTTCTTGAGGAGACCAGCGTCGAGGGGGCGACCAAGCTCCTGGTGAACGTGGCCGGCGGGGAGGATCTCTCCCTGGTGGAACTGGACGAGGTGGTGAACGCCATCCGCAACAAGGCCCATCCGGAAGTCCACATTATCCACGGGGTAACCGAGGACACCAACCTGGGGGACAATATCCGGGTGACGGTGATTGCCACCGGCTTCCAGGCCGGGAAGGACAAGAAAACCGATGCCGCCGCGGAAGGGGGAAAACCCAAGAATGGGGATTTTATTCCCATTGACGTATGGGAAGGCTTTAGCAGGGGACGCCCGAAACAGCCGGCTATTCCGCCCCGGGGCGCCTATCCCGAGGAGGAAGATCTGGACATTCCCGCGGCCATAAGAAAGTTTAACTATATGCCCGACAGCAATTTTAACGGCAAGGCCAACGAGGGCTAGAAGCGGAGGATCGTGGACAACTCAAATTTACAGCAGCGTTACTATTCAAGGTTGATCGCCCTGGAGCGCCGCTCCCCCCTTACCGCGGAAACCTACGGGCTGGAGATCCGGGGTTTCCTGGGCTGGCTGGGAAAGGAAGGGCTTGACGCGGCGTCGGCGGATACCCCTTCTTTGGTCCGGTATCTCGAATACCGCCGAACCGTTGACGGGATAGATCCCCGTTCTACGGCCAAAGCCATATCCGCCCTCAGGTCGTTTTTCCGTTTTCTTACCGATGAAAGGGTCCGGGAGGATAATCCCGCCGCCCTCTTGGAGAAGCCCCGCAGGCCCTTCCGGCTTCCCGAAACCCTTCCCCGGGAGGCGGTGGAGGAGATCCTCGCCTCGGTGGACACGAAAAATCCCCGGGGAATCCGGGACCGGACGATTTACGAGCTGCTCTACTCGGCGGGCCTGCGGATCTCGGAGGCGGTGTCCCTCAATCTGGGGGATCTGGATCTTGCTTCCTTTACCGCCAGGGCGCGGGGAAAGGGGAACAAGGAGCGGCTGGTGGTATTCGGCGCGGTGGCGGCGGACTGGCTCGGGCGTTACCTTGCCGAGGCCCGCCCCCTGCTTGCCAAGTCGCGGAAGGGGCCGGCCCTGTTTATCACCGGAAGGGGCCGGCGGCTCTCCCGGAAGGGGATCTGGAAAAATTACCGGCGTCTGACCCTTTCCCTGGGAACCGGTTCCCGTCTCCACAGCCTGCGGCACAGTTTCGCCACCGAAATGCTGGCCGGGGGGGCGGATCTGCGTTCCCTGCAGGAACTCCTGGGGCACAGCGATATTACCACCACCCAGATCTACACCCATGTGGATTCCGCGCTGCTCCGTGAAAGCCACCGGCGTTTTCTGCCCAAGCTGGGCGGTTGGGGGGATAAATGAGGATACGGAGGGAGAATTTTCTGGGCCTCCTGGTGGTCCTTGTCCTGGGCGGCGGTATCATGGGGGTGTACTTTTACGAGAAGCGGAACACCAA
>JAITQR010000100.1 GCA_031288815.1 Treponema sp. | reverse complement strand
ATGGGGGGTCCGGGGGGCCTTGGGCCCCCCGGCGGGGCGTTGCGGGGCAGAGCCCCGCTGAGGGGGGTGGTGGAGGCCCGTAGGGCCGGAACCAGGGGGGAGACTTCCCCCCTCCTGAGTACGCTTCATATTCATTTTACTGACCGCCCGCGAGTTTCTGTTCTTCCGCGCCGGTTAACAGGTCCCGGCGGAATTTTTCGCAGAGTATCGATATGGCGAGGCTCATGTCCCCTAGGCGGGAGGCCGACAGGTGTTCAAACCACTTGTAGCTGCTTGTCGCGCAGATGGCGGTAACTAGTCCTGTGGCGGTGGTGATCATGGCTTCACGGATGCCTCCTGAAAGAAAGGTTATGTCTACCGAGGAGCCTCGTTCCTCTATTTGGGTAAAGGCGTTCATTAGTCCGGTTATGGTTCCCAATAGGCCCAAGAGGGGCGCGGTGGTTCCAATAAAAGATAGAAGGCCTAGTCCCCGTTCCATCTCCTCCCGGATAAGCGCCGCTTCCCGGTCGAGGATTTCGGAGAGAACCGGCCACGGTTCCTCCTGGCGTTTGAAAAAGACTTCGGCTATTCGCTGGGGCTGGCTGTGTTTCCGGGGGCTGCCTGAAATAAGGGGTTCCGGGGAATCGGAGAACCGGGAGGGGCCGGATGTAAGGTTTCTCAAAAGGCGATCTTTGTTGTACCGGGTGCGGAAAAAATAGGTGGTTCGTTCCGAAAAAACCGCAAGGACCAGCGCATATAAGCCCGCGATTCCCCAATTCACTGGGCCGCCGGCGTGCATAAATGCCGCAATTGCCAAAATGCCTTTCATCGATGTCTTATGCTCCCGGTTTTGCGTATTTCTTAACTTCCCCGTATAATTCCAGCAGGCTGTCCACTATCCGGGGTGAGGTGCGCATGATAAGGGAGGATGGCACTATCTTGATGTTTTTTTCTCTGCCTGCCCGGGTTTTCCCTATTACCGAATCCGCGGCGAGGATGTCTTCGGGTTTTGCTATGGCCATAGCGCCGAAAAGGAAGTCGGGGTTTTGGGACAGCAGGTACTCTGCCGAGAGTATGGGCTGGGCGGCGTTTAGCTTGCCGGCGATGTTTTCTACTCCCAGGATGGTGAGGATTTCCCCGGGCAGGGTTTGGCTGGTAAAGGCCATGATGGGGTTGGCGGAGTAGAGAAAGGCTCCTTTCAGGTTAAGGGGTTTGCGTTTCAATTCCGCTTTAAGGGAATCGAGCTGCGCTTCTTTTTCCGCAACCAGCGTCTTGGCTTCCGCTTCTTTCCCGGCGAGTTTTCCCAGGATGAGGGCGCTGTTGAAAATGTCCGCCAGGGATTCGGCGTTGTGTATGAGTACTCCGTAGCCCCGGGTGGCAAGGTCCGCCATGAGGGCGGCGGTCATCCCGTTGCCGATAACGAGGTCCGGCTCTAGGGCGATGATGGCCTCTAGGCTGGGCCGGGCTGTATTCCCGACGCTGGGAAGGAGGGCGGTTTTCTCTTCCGGCCAGATTGGGTCCCGGCCTGAGGTTATGCCGGCAATGGCGGATTCCGCGCCTATTGTATAGAAGACTTCCACCGCCCCGGGTGACATAAGGACGATCCGCCGGTAGGGGGTAAGGGGAACTGTGTTGCCCGCTCTGTCAAGGACAAATGCGCCGCCGTCTTTCTCAACAACTTGCCAATACAGGCTGGGAACGGGCGGTTCCGCCTCCTTGCCGGCGGTGCGGGAGGAGTTGTCCGCAGGGGCTGCGTTAGGCGCCGCTTTTTGCGCCGCATTAGGCGCCGCGTCCTTCCGCCCCGCCGCGGCCAGGCTCCCGCCCCGGGGGTCGCCCAGGAATGCCAGGACCAGCAGCGCCGTGAAGAATCTACTTGCGGTTTTGTACAATATCTCTTTTCTTGCGTTTCCGTTCATCCGCCTATGCTCCTTTTTTTGCCGCGATGACGGTCTTGAGGACTTCCACCGCGATGTTGTTTCCCCAGAATACTCCGTCGGGGCTCAATGTCCATGCGGAGCTTTGAGGCAGGGGAACCAAATACCCCTGGCCGCTTAACTCCTGTATCTTTTCGGCAATCGCCTTTTCTACCGCGGGGCCGAAATAGCGGGCCAGCCGGGGGGGATCGTACTGCCCGAACTGGAGTTCCCCCAGCAGCCGGTAACAGCGGTTGTACTCGTCGTTTTCGGGGGAGATAAAACGTCTGCCCGGCGACATGGAGTAGATCTGAAAGCCCGCGATCCTTCCTCCCGCGCCGGAACCGAGGGGAAGGAGATCGCCGTTTTCATATTGGATATGAATGTACCGGTAGGGGTCTCTGCCGGGCCTCGCCAGCTTGGAAAGTTCCAGCAGGGTAAAGCCCGATTCGGTAAGGTCCTTGTAGAAAAGGTTGTGCCGCTCCCGGTCCGATTCCAGGTCCCTGGCAAACCGGATTTCCCCCTGGTCTATGGATTTGGCCAGGGCCGATCCGCGCTGGATCATGAGGGAATAGAAGCTCACGCTGTCCACCCCGGAGGAAATGCAGATTTCCGCGTCCCGGCTTATTTCTTCCCTGCTTTGATCGGGATAGCTGTAGATGATGTCGATTCCCAGGGTTCCCGCAAATGCGGAACGCAGGGCGAAGAGGTCCTCCTGGGCCTTTTCGCCTGTGTAAGTCCTCCCCAGGATTTTTCTCCCCCGGTCCGAAAAGGTCTGAATCCCGATGCTGAAACGGTTTACCCCTTTATCCGCCAGGGCTGCGGCTTTTTTCGCTCCCAGGTTATGCTGGGTCGATTCCACGGTGATCTCGCAATCCTCCGCCAGGGGGATGTGCTGATGAAGGGCGTCCAGGATGCGGAAAAACTGTTCTTCGTTGAGTACCGTGGGGGTGCCGCCGCCAAAATACACCGCGTCAAAGGGCTGTTCCCGGATATAGGGCCACGCTCCGTAGGATTTGATTTCTCCGGCGATATACTCGGCGTAGGCGTCTAGGTCCGCGCCTTTCCGCTCCGTCCGGTTGAGGTTGCAGAAACTACAGAGTCTGTCGCAGTGGGGTACATGAATGTAAATGCCCCGAGTCTTGCCGGAGGGGGGTTCCTTCAGTCTGGCCTCTACCGCGGACCAGGGTTTCATCTTGAGGAGCCGCCGTAAGGGGCCGCCGGGTTTCCCCAGCAGGGCCTCTAGGCTGCGTTCCGCGTCATGGTGGGATCGGAAGCGCTCAGTGAACACCGGCTCCCTCCTTTTGCGGGACTTCCCCGGCCTCCGAAGGGGCCGCCCGCCGGGGCAGCACAAAGGGCCTGCCGTATTCGTCGGTTTTAACCGCCGCTCGGATGCCGTAGATTTCCTCCACCACTTCCTCGGTGAGGATCTCCCGGGGGTTTCCCTGGTACCGCAGGTGGCCGTTCTTGAGGAGTACGATCCGGTCGCAGTACTGGGAAGCCAGGTTCAAATCGTGGAGTACCGCCACAATGGTCTTCCCCTCCTCATCGGCCTTCTTCCGCATCAATTCCATAATCTCGATGGTGTGGTTAAGGTCCAGCCCCGATGTCGCCTCGTCCAAAAGCAGGATGTCCCCTTCCTGTACCAGGCAGCGGCCCAGGATCGCCTTCTGCATTTCGCCCCCAGAAAGGCTCATCACATCCCGTTCCGCCATAGCCCCTATCCCCAGGGCCGTAAGTATTTCCTCCACCTTTTGCCGGTCCTCCTTTCCATACCCGCTCCAGCGGTCCCGGATATGGGGCAGCCTCCCCATGAGGATCAGGTCCCGCACCGAGAGCGAAGCGGGGGGTCTTGAGTTCTGGGGCGCAAAGGCAAGATACCGGGAGCGCTCCGTCCGGGTAGGGACCGCGCCGGTTCCAGAGAACACGATACGGCCCCGGGAGGGCTTGAGGAAACCCAGAAGGTTCTTGAGGAAGGTTGATTTTCCCGAACCATTGGGACCGAGGAAGCCCAGGAATTCTCCGGCCTTGAGGGAGAGGGATATATCATTGAGGATGAGCCGTTCATGGTAGGCGAAACTGATGCCGCAGACGTTAAGACTCATAGCCCCTTCCTTTCCCGCTTGTAATGGCGAGGAACAAAAAGAAGGGCGCGCCGAAAAAGGCGGTGATAACCCCGATGGGAATTTCAACAGGAGAAAGCAGGGTCCGCGCCAGGGTATCGGCAAAGAGGAGGAACACTCCCCCGGCATAGGCCGCCAGGGGAAGCAAGCGGCCGTGGTTGTTCCCGATGCAGAGCCGCACGCCGTGGGGTACGATGAGGCCCACAAAGCCTATCATCCCGGTAAAGGCCACCGAGAAGGCGGCGATTAAACTGACCACCAGGAGAAGCTGCCGTTTCAGCCTGCCCACGGGAACCCCCAGGGAATGGGCCTCCTCGTCTCCCAAAAGCAGGGCGTCCACGTCGTGCCGGTAGTAGAGAAAGTACAGCATAGCCGGAACCAGGGGGATTACCAGAAGCCCCACCCGCGTCCAGGAAGCGGAACCCAGGTAGCCCATAGTCCAGACCATGACCCGGTAGGAATCCTGTCCTGCCATATACATGAAGAAGGACGTGAGGGCTCCCAAGAAGGCGGCGACCGCCACGCCGATGATGAGGAGCGCCGCCGTATCGGTTTTGCCCCGCTTCCCCGAAAGGCGGAAGATGAGGAAGGCGGTTCCCATGGATGTAACAAAGGCGAAAAGCCCGTACCAGAGGTCAGGCAGCTTCAGGATAAAGGCCAGGACCGCTCCGGCCACCGCGCCGGAACTGATGCCGATGATGTAGGGGTCCGCCAAGGGATTGCGGAACACCGCCTGGGAAATGGTTCCCCCGGCGGCGAGCATCATCCCCACCA
>JAITQR010000010.1 GCA_031288815.1 Treponema sp. | reverse complement strand
CCCGATACGCCAAGGGCCAGCCGCGGTCCCCCCTCAATGTGCAGGGTAAAGCTGCCGCCGGGCAGAGTCCTCAGGGAACTTTGCAGTTTCAGGAAGGGCAGGAGGAAGCGCCGGTAATCGAACAGGGCAAGGTTCCAGGCGGGGCGTATGGAGTAGCTTTCCGCGAAACGGGAGAAGGCCGCGATCTTTTCCCCTTCCCAGGGCTGGATTTCCACTGTTACGCCGTCCCGGGGCCCCTCTCCGGCCTGTAAAAAGAGGCCGATACACTCGGCCGCCCGGGAATTGTCCTCCAGGTTGATCTCGTGGATCAGCCTTCCGCCGGGGTTGTACAGGAGATACCCCGCCGGGCGCTGCCCCTCCGTGATCACAAAGGCAAGGCTCTTCCATGAGGAGATGATGTCGAAAAACCTGTCCCGTTGCCGCAGCATGCGGACCGGTTTGGATTCGTGCGTGGCGTACAGGTAGTCCGCCAAGGCCTCGTCGCCGCCGCTTAGCCGCCGCAGGGCAAGGCCGGTCTTAAATCCCCGTCCCAGGGTATGGGTGATGTTGGCCGTCTCACACTCAAAAGAGCAGCTGAAGCCCGCGGGAACGTATCCAAAATACTCATACCGCTGGCGCTGTCCGCCGAGGCCGCTGAAGACCATGCCGTCCCGTTTCATGTCTTCCAGGGCCATATTCATGAGGACCTTCATGAAGCCCCGGGACCTATGATAGGGATGCACCGATACCAGGCCTATGCCCCTGCCGGACAGAACGTCCCCCGGGACCTGCATTTCCAGGGGATAGGCTCCGACAATGGCCCTGATTCTGCCGTCTTCCCGGGCGATATAGTGGATGCCGTCCATAAAATACTCAGGTTTATAGAGCTTGGGGAGCAGCAGGGGGAAGTCGTGGGGAACATGGGCCTGGCTGAATACGTAGTTGCCAAAGTCGATTACATCGCCGTAATCTCCGGCTTGCGCCTTTTCAAATTGTACGGACATAGATTTCCCCCCCACCGGCGGCCTTCCTCCGTTCCCCGGACCGGAGGGCGCTGATACAAAAAATAGTAATAGCCCTCAAAAGAAAGTGCAAGTGTACAGTACCATTTTAACGAGCTAACGCGATATGTTGATCGGGGCTCTTCCAAAACCAAATTAACCGAGTTTTGAAATTGGCCCAAATTACTGTTTTCTGTTGGGAGGTTGTTTTTTTGCTTGACAACAGTTTATTTGTTGTAACATAATTTTTTAGATTGAATCCTCCGGTGGGAGATTCTGATAGGTATTGAGCGTAATATGCGTCATTAAACCCTGAAGTTTTCAGGGATATGGGCGCCGCCCTCCAGAGCGGCGCGAATAAATTTTCGGAGGTTTTCTATGCAAGGAGGGTATATGATAAAGAAAAATAGTATCTTCATTTTTTCTTCCCTGGTCCTGTTTACGGCTTTATGGACTATTATGGGTTGTTCCACCCAGGGGCCGGCCGGTGGTCAGGCAAAGGCGGTGATGCAGCCGGGAACCTATTCCGCTTCGGCATACGGTTTTATGCCTATTGAGCCCCTTTCCGTAACGCTTACGGTGGATGAGACCAGTATTCTGGACATCAAGATTGAGCCTGCCCGGGAAAGCAAGCCCATGATCAACGCGATTAACGCCCTGATGGTACCCCGGATGCTCAAATACCAATCCATCGGGGTAGAGGCCATCACCGGAGCCACCGCTTCCAGCCGGGCGGTGTTACAGGCCGCCGAAGAGGCCCTCGGCAAGGCCCTGTCCGCCGGGGGTTCGGAGCCGGGGGCCATCGCGGCTTTTCGGGTACCGGAACCCAAGGTTACCGCCTCCGAGACCATAAACGTGGATGTCCTCGTGGTGGGCATGGGCGGTTCCGGCTGCACCGCCGCCATGAGCGCCGTGGAACGCCAATACGCCCGGAATCCCAACCAGGTGAGCGTCCTGGCGATAGACAAGGCGGGAAAATTCGGCGGGACCTCGGCCTTCTGCGGCGAACCTATGGCGGTCAACGCCCCGAAATACAAGGCCCAATTTAACGGCGGCCGGGATTATATGGACGGCGATGCCCTGTATAAAGCCTGGGTGAACTATACCGAGGGAGACGCCAAATACGATATCGTAAAAAAATACCTGGATAATTCCGGGGAAACCATCGACTGGCTTTTTTATGACCACGGCTTCCTCTTTAACAATCCCTTAACCGGATTCGGCCCCGAGGATGTTTACCGCTGTAAATACCAGTACGTAAGCATTGCCACCAAGGAACCGGGCAGGGACTACGGTATAAACGTAGACCGTTCGCAAAACGACATGGCCGACATCTATTTTCATAATCTTGTCGCCGATTATGAAAAGCTGGGGGGCAAATATATGCTGGAAACGGAAGCTCAGTCCCTGATTTACGACGCAACGGCCAATCGTATAACCGGCGTTAAGGCCCGGGGCCATGACGGTACGGAATACACCATCAACGCCAAGGCGGTAATTCTGGCTTCCGGCGGATTTGGCGGTAACGCCCAGATGGAAACCGAATATCTCTCCAAAAACCCCTATTATCAGGATCTGGGCGGCTATTGGACTATGATCGGTATGACCCACAACAAGGGCCAAATGATCCAATCCGCGGTAGAGTTCGGCGCCGGGACCTATAATATCGACATGGCTCCTATGGTCCATTTCGCCACTTCCAACATGATCATTCATGATTATCCTGTCCATGAAATGGACGATGGGGGTCTGCATTTGTGGTATGGGCGGAAAAATACCTGGTCCCTGAACAATGTGCCGGACGCCCTGGTTCTTACCAATGAAATTCCCTGGGTCAATACCCACGGGGAACGGTTTGTAATGGAGGGGCAGCTCTTTTCCTGGTGGATCGCCGGGCCCAGTTATTGGGCGCTCTGGTCCCAGGATCGGCTGGACAAGATTGCCCAAAAGGGTTTTACAAATCCCCAGAACACCCTTGCCCAGAGCAGCCAGGGAATGCTTCCGGGGAATATGCCCATTCCGGAGATATATGATATCGTTCAAAAGGCTCTTGCCCGGGGGGCTATGGTCAAGGCGGATACCATCGAAGAGCTCGCCGCTCAAATGAAGGTCCCCGCGGCTGCCCTGGCCAAGACCGTCGCCGATTATAACGGGTATGCCGCGGCGGGCAAGGATGCCCAGTTTGGCAAAGCCCCGGAGGCGCTGCTTCCCTTAAGCAAGGGGCCCTACTATGCCATCAAAGGCTATTCCGCCTCCTTCAGCACTGTGGGCGGCTTGGACATCGACGCCAATTTTAACGTCCTCAAGGCAGACGGCAAGACTCCGGTTCAGGGGCTCTATGCGGTGGGCAATGAGTCCGGGGGTGTTCTTTATACCAACAAAAAGCCCTATGTCACCTACGGCGGCGCGGCCCTGGGTTGGGCCTTCACTTCCGGCAGACTGGCCGGGGGCAGTGCGGTGGATTATATCAGCGGGAATTAGCATAGAACATATCCGCCCGGCCGGGAGGGGTGCTGCCGCTCCCGGCTTTTTTAAATTTACCTTCTTTTTCGTTTTTTACGGTAAAAAAATCGCCTCCCCGGTGGTTATACTACCCGTATGTTCGCCCTTTTTTTAAGCCGCGACGTGAACCGCGACGCAAGCCGCAACGCGGGCCGCGGCGATTCAGATGGCGACAGGTTGATCATCGTGTAATTTATCGTTATTATTGAGAACAAGCAGAGGAGGTTACTGATGAAATTCCTAAAAACTTTTTTACCGGCCGTTATGCTGGCGTTGATGCTGGTCTCCGGCTGCGCCACCACCAGAG
>JAITQR010000327.1 GCA_031288815.1 Treponema sp. | reverse complement strand
CTGAGTGAAGATATTGTGGGGTATGCGGTGATAGGAGACCGTGGGACATTCTTTACTCGTTACTAATTACCGTATGACGCTTGCATTATCCCCTCGTAAGGGTTACGCTTAAGGGGTATATAATTGAGACTTTCCCAAAACTTCAGGTTTTGGGAAAGCTCTCCTTAAATTCCGCGGTTTTGCAAGGCTAAAAGCCTGAAAAACCGCCCGAGTCGTTGACTCGAGCCTGTCCCAAAACCCAAGCAACCGAAGGTTGCACGCTTGAGCGCATAGTCAATTAGTTTTGGGGCAGGCTCAATTGGCTGGTCAAAACGTTAGTTTTGAAACAGCGTGAAAGGAGCGCTATATGGCGAAAATTGTGTTAATCGGGGCAAACCACGCGGGAACTGCGGCGGCTAATACCATTCTTGATAATTATCCGGGGAACCAGCTTGTCATTTTTGACAGCAATAGTAATATCAGTTACCTGGGCTGCGGTACCGCCTTGTGGGTCGGACGGCAGATTGACGGATCAGACGGGCTTTTTTATTCCTCCAAGGACATTCTGACCGCAAAAAAGGCGGTGGTCCACATGGAAGCCCCGGTGGAAAAGATAGATTTTGAGGCGAAAAAGGTTTTTGCCCGGAATACAGGGGGAAAGGAACTGGTAGAATCCTACGATAAACTCATCCTGGCCACAGGTTCCCTCCCGATCGTCCCCAAGATCAAGGGTCTGGACCTGCCCCAGGTGGCGTATGCTAAACTCTTCCAGGACGGCCGGAAGATCAACGGCCTTCTGGACCAGAGGGATATTAAAAACGTCGCCGTGGTAGGGGCGGGCTATATCGGGGTGGAGCTGGCCGAAGCGGTGCGCCGCCGGGGTAAAAACGTCCTCCTCTTTGAGGCGGCGACTACCAGCCTTTCCACCTATTATGACGACTGGTTTACTCAGGATATGGACAAGATCCTCAAGGAAAACGGCATAGCCCTGCACTTTGGCGAATTGGTCCAGGAGGTACAGGGGGAGACCACGGTAACAGGCATCGTCACCGATAAGGGGGAATACCCCGTGGATATGGTGATCATGGCCATCGGGTTCCGGCCGAACACCGGCCTGGCCGCGGGGGCCCTGGAGACCTTCCCCAACGGCGCCTACAAGGTTAACCGTAAGCAGGAAACCAACAAGGCCGACGTTTATGCCATCGGGGACTGCGCCACGGTGTACAGCAACGCCGTCGAAAACACCGCCTACATCGCCCTGGCGACCAACGCGGTCCGTAGCGGGGTGGTGGCGGGCCACAACGCCGCCGGTACCCCCCTGGAATCCGTCGGGGTCCAGGGTTCCAACGGTATCTGCATCTACGGGTACAAGATGGTGTCCACCGGGCTCAACCTCAAGGCCGCGGAGAAGGCGGGGTACACGCCCCGCTACACCCAATTTGAGGATACCCAAAAACCGGCTTTTATCAAAGAAGACAACCACAAGGTGAAGATCCGCATTGTCTACGACCAAAAAACCCGGCGGATACTGGGCGCCCAGATGGCATCCTTCCAGGATATTTCCATGGGGATCCACCTGTTCTCCCTGGCAATCGAGGAGAAAGTAACCATCGACAAACTCAAACTGCTGGACATTTTCTTCCTGCCCCACTTCAACCAGCCCTATAACTACATCACCATGGCGGCCCTTACCGCCAAGTAGCCGGCCGGAGCGCTGCCGGGGTGTCCGGGGAGAAATCCGGGGACATCCCGAGCGTGGAAAGCAGTAGTCATGGGGAGACCGGTACAATATACTAGTGGTTATGGAATTGACCGGTTTCCTTGTGGTTGTGGTTTGCTTTTTCGCGGCCCTATGCGCTGGTATCCTCCTGGTTCGTACCCACAGGCATTCCAAACAGCTGCGCGCCAATGAGCAGGAGCTGAAACGCCTAAAAGAAGCGGTTCTGCGGCAGGATGCCCGTGTCGCCGCCCTGGGACGTACCCTGCGGGAAGCGGGTATACTCGCGCGGGATGAAGCCGAAGGTGATTTTTTTCCCGCGCCCGGCGCGCTTTTTGCGCCGGATCATGACGAGCCCGGTACGGCGGACGCCTTTGGGGAAGAAGTCCCGCATGATAGCGGACCGGAGAGCCAAGAGCCGCCTACCGTGATACCCGGCGCTGCGGACGCGGAAAACCCGCCGTCTTCCGCTGCAGGGGGCGCGCCTTCCCTTATCGCAATCCTCACCCGGTTTATAAAAGGCGGGAACCTGTGGGTCGCCGGCGGCGTTGTCCTTTTGTTTGTGGCCTTCGGCCTTCTTTTAAGCTATATCACGCGGCGGGGTTTCTTTACAATAGAGATGCGCATAGCCGCCGCGATTGCCTGCGGCCTGGGGATGTTCATTTTTGGCTGGAAGTTCCGCGGCCGCAAGCCTGTCTATGCCCTTGTTATCCAGGGGGGCGGCATCGGCGTTTTGTATCTGTCCTTCTTCGCGGCCTCAAAACTGACAGAGCTCCTGCCCGCTCCCGCCGCGCTCGCGCTGGTGAGCCTGCTCATGCCTTCCACGATTATTCCGGCTATCCTGCAAAACTCCCAGGCCCTGGCCATCTTCGGTCTTTTGGGGGGTTTTAGCGCGCCCATCCTTCTGTCTTCGGCCAGCGGGAATTACCTGGCCCTTTTTGCGTATTATACGATTCTCGATCTCGCGGTTGTTGTTATCGCCCGCCACAGATTATGGCGGGTTCTGAATATGATGGCAGCCCTCTGTACTTTCGCCGTGGCCCTGGCCTGGGTTGCCGGCAGGTACCAACCGGAGATGTTCGTAACGGTCGAACCCTTTATGCTGGGTTTTATTTTGATTTTTACTTTTTTAGGCATACAGTCGGCGAAGAGCGTAAAAAAACCGTTAAAGAACTATGTGGATCTTCCCCTTACCATAGGTACGCCTTTTCTGGGCGCCCTGACGCAGTGGCGGATTTTTTCCTACATTGACCACGGGCCGGCAATTATATGTATCGCGTTCTCCGCCTTTTATCTTTTTGTTACCCGGATCATACGGAAAAAAAGCGGCGCCGGCATCCGGGGCCTTGCGGAGGGCTATCTGGGCTTCTCCCTTCTCCTTGCGAACCTTGCGCTTCCCCTGGAGCTTTCCGCGCGTCTTACCGGCGCCGTCTGGGCCGCCGAAGCGGTCCTGATATTCGCCTTCGGCTGCCGTCTTAACAGCAGAAGATTACGCGTAACAAGCCTCGTGTGCCACCTGGTGTGTGTCGCCGCGTTTTTCGTGGAACTCAGCGCGTATTCGGGGCCTTCCCGCGCGGAAATGCCCGCGTTCAGGAATCCCGTGTTTATCGGGGGCCTTATCATAGCGGTCTCGGCCCTTGTGTGCGCCGTTTTCGCTGTCCGGGCCGCGGCGAAAAACCGGCGCTCCCGGCTTTTTACCTTGAGTACCGTCCTCGGCGGCTGGGGCCTCCTCTGGTGGCTCGCCTCCTGGGGCGCGGAGTTTTTCCGCCTGCCTGAGTATTCCCTCGCGGACTTTTTTATCTGCGCGTCCCTCACTGCCCTTTTAGCTTACGCCGCGGGAAGGCGCTTCGGCTGCCCCGCCCTCTTGCCGGGCATTGCCGCTCCGTTTCTCATTGCCCTGTATACCCTCTGTTCCCATCTTGTCATCCGGGCGGCTTTTTATTTTGATACCGATCCATTGGACATGCTTACCATTAATTTTTTTGAAGGCCCCTTCCTCGGGGGCTGGCTCCTTTTTTTCACAAGCCAGGCTTTCCTCCTGTGGCATGCGCGCACCGCCCGCTCCTCCTCCGCGGACAGCGCGGCCCTGATAGCGCCGCCGCTCCATGCGTTCTGGCTTGCCCTCTGCCTTTTTATCAGCGTTACGGTTCTTACCTGCACAGGCCGGGCGTACACGCAGATGCTGAATCTTGCCCGCTCCTGGAGGAGTTTCGCGGGTGTCCTTCCTTCGTTTGTCTGCGTGACGGCCCTGTCGCTTCCGGCGCGGCGCTGGGGCGGCGCGCCGGCGGCATACCGCACGATGGTTCTTATCCGGCTTCCGCGCATCCTGTGCGCGGCGGTAAGCGTCTGGTTCGCGGGCACCCTTTTTTCCGCGGGAGACCCCGCTCCCCTGCCGCTGTATATTCCCCTGGTAAACCCTCCGGAAATCCAGCAGGCTTTCTGTATCGCGCTTATCCTGCTGCATCAGCTTTCCCTTCGCCGCGCGGGTATACAGCCGGTATGGAAAAACCGGACTCTGTTCATTATCGTGGACGGCATGATCTTCCTCTGGCTTACCGCCATGATGCTCCGCGCGTCACGCTGGTTTATGGATCTTTCCTTTTCGCGGGCTCTGTCCTCGGGAGAATTCCAGTTGGCCCTGCTGGTTCTGTGGGGGGTCTACGGCATAAGCCACATCCTCGCGGGATACAGAATGGGCTTACGCGGCCTGTGGCTCGCGGGAGCGGTCGTAATGGTTATTGATATCGCCAAACTGCTTCTGGTCGATCTTGCCAAAACAGGCACGGTGACGCGGATAATTTCATTCTTTGTCGCGGGACTTTTGCTCCTTTTTATCGGCTGGGCGGCGCCCCTGCCTCCGGCGCATAAAGAAACTTCGGGGGTAAAAAATGAATAAGGGTTTGGGCGGAAACAATGGCTGTTTGACCACGGTATTTCATTATTGCGAAAGCGATAAAATAAAATGCCGTACATTTTATTTTTGCACAATTCCTAAGCCCATCATACAAGCCCTCGCGGCGGTATGCATCGTGTTTTCCGCGGCAATTCCCGCTGCCGCGGCGGAAGACCCTTCGCGCCCCGGGGCGGCAAAGCCGGAAGACTTCGCGGGACAGATGACCCTTGCCGCCGAGGAAGGACAGCTTATGTACCTTGAGCTGCCCGAGAACGTGTACCTCCACGCCGAACGACGCGACCTGGGGGACATACGCGTCTTTGACGCGGATGGAATACCCGTACCCTGTGAACTGCGCGGGGCCCCCCGGGTGGAACAAACACCGCCGCCCCTGGAAGTCGCGTTTTTCCCCTGGAGCGCGGGCGAGGAAAATCTTCCCCGGCAGGCAAACATAGAAATCGATTCGGGCGGAGCCGTCATTCGGGTAAATTCGGGGGAGGGACGCTCCCCCGCGCGGGAGAAATCCTTTCTTGTTGACCTTTCGGTTCTGCCCTGTTCCCCCGTGGGCCTTACCCTGGAAACGCAAAAAACAGCGGGTCAATGGAACAGTCCCATTACCCTGCGCTACTCAAGCGACCTTGCCCGGTGGAATCGTTTTGACAAGGCCCAAACCCTTGCCGGTTTCGGCGGCGGCCAGGCTTCTCCGGCGGACCGGGACACCGTGAGCCTGCCCGAAGGGCTTAACGGTTCCTACCTGCTTCTTACCGTAAACGAAACCGTCCCGCCCCTCCTGGGGATACGGGCTTTCTTTCAAAGTGTAAGCCGGAGCGAAACCGTCCGTGAAAGCATATTCCCCGGCGTAAAAAGCGAAGACGGGTTTTCCGTGAGCTATGCGCCCGGAGGATACTTCCCCGGCGTGGCCCTGGACTTTATCCTGCCCCACGCGGATTCCCTGAATGTGGAAATCTTCTGCCGTTACAGCGAAGATGAATCCTGGCGTTTCCTGAATTCGGGCCCGCTGTGGCGGCTCGACTCCGCGGATGCCGATGTTACAAAGAACGAACCCTGGTACGGAAAAGCGGACGCCCCGTATTGGCAAATCAGGTCCACGGGCGGCCTGCCCTTCGTGTTCATCCCCGATATGCGCCTCGTCTGGGAACCCCTCAGGGTGGTGTTTCTGGCGCGGGGGCGGGGCAAATGGATCCTCGCCTACGGGAACAAGAACTACGGCCCCCTTGGCGAAGCCCTGCCCGGCCCCGTAAAGGAACAAACACCCCTTGCCGCCGCCATAATCGGCGCCGAACACTGGCAGCCCCGCCGCTCAAGCGGAGGGGCGCTCCGAAAAGCGGTTCTCCTGTGGAGCGCCCTGGTCCTCGCGGTTGCCGTACTTTCCGTACTGGCCTATCTTATGGCGCGGAGCATGCGGAAACAACCCTAAGGATTTGTACGGAAAAGACCGGCCGTTCTTGCGCGGCTCCTCAGCGAATCCGCCTTCCCGGTCAAATGGCTGAGGCGGACCGGGGGAATAGCCCCTATCGGGTTCCCGTACCGGTGAAGATGACAGCGGTATCCCCGCAACGCTTTGTCCGGGGACCGTCCGATGCTATTCTACCGCTTCAATGGCCTGTTGCAGGGCCGCCTCCAGGAATTCCGCCGGGGGTTCCGTGATATGGCCCAGCTTCTTCATGTCCTCCACCAGGGCCCGGGCGGCGGCAATATCCGCCTTGGCCCGCTCATAGACCTCCTCCCAAGTGAGGGTCACCCGGGCAACCCCTTCCGTGATCGCCGCAAGCGCCACATCCGCCGCTTCCCGGGCGAACACGTCGGTTTCTTCCATGGTGGCGATGATGTTATCCGGCTGTATCCCCCGTTTCTCGGAGAATTCCGCGATGGAGTGGGCGCAGCGGATGGCCATGCCGTCGGTGATCTTCCGGGCCCGGACCAGAAGGGCCCCCTTGAGAATCCCGGGGAAACAGACCGAGTTGTTCACCTGGTTGGGGAAATCCCCCCGGCCCGTCGCCACAATAAAGGCCCCTTCCTCCTTGGCCGCGTAGGGCCAGATCTCCGGCACCGGGTTGGCGCAGGCAAACACAATCGCCTTCTCCGCCATGGAACGGATCCACTCCCGCTTTACCGTGTCCGGGCCGGGGGTGGACAGGGCGATGAGTACATCCGCGCCCTTGAGGGCCTCCGCGACGGACGTGGCCCGGCCGGGATTGGTCCGCTCGCACAGTTCCCACTTCCGGTAGTTCCGCTTATCCCCCTTGATATCTTCCCGGCCCGCATGGAGGCTTCCCTTGGAATCAAAGACCACCATCCTGGCCGGGTCTCCCCCGTCGGCGAGGATCAGCCGGGCGATGGTGGTGTTGGAAGCCCCCGCCCCAAGAAGGACGATCTTCGCGTCAGCGAGCCGTTTCCCCGCCAGTTTGAGGGCGTTGATAAGTCCCGCCAGGGTAACGCAGGCCGTCCCCTGGGCATCGTCGTGCCAGACCGGGATATCGCAGGCTTCCCGGAGTTCGTCCAGAACCTTGAAGCAGTTGGGCTGGCTGATATCTTCCAGGTTTATGGCCCCAAAGGAATGTTGGGCCATCTTGACGAATTCGATGAGCTTATCGGGGTTGTTTTTCCCGTCGGGCCCCTTGGAATCCACGCAGAGGGCCACCGCGTCAACGCCCCCCAGGTACTTCATGATCATGGCTTTACCTTCCATAACCCCCAATCCCCCCGGCGGGGTACAGTCACCGTCCCCCAGAACCCGGGTGGAATCGGAGACCACCGCCACTAGGTTCCCCCGGTTGGAAAGGGCGAAAGAGGCGTCGTTATTATCCCTGATGGTGGTGGAAATTTGGGAAACTCCCGGGGTATACCAGACGTTAAACCAGGCAAGGCCGTAGATGCCGCACTTGGGCAGGGTCTGCATTTTACCGCCGTAGAACCGGTGGGCCTCGGCGGAGAGGTTTTTGAGAAACAGGGTTTTTGCCCGGGCTTTTTGATCCTCGGTAAAGCCACCGGGGAACAGGGCGTCAAGATTTTTTAACGAGGGATCGATTTTCATTTTTTCCACCTTCCTAGCAGTTTGTTGCACTTCACGCGTAAGACCTCCAAAAACCGCCGTTTAGGCGGTTTTTTACCCTGCAAACTGCCCTTGAACCAACGGTTCGCGGGCGCCGGATAATCGGAATTTTGCGTTACTGATGGCGCAAAAATCCCCTGGCGCGGTAGCGCCCGTGCGACAGGCTGCCAGGAGCCTATTGCATGTGTGGCTCCTCACACCGTTTACACGGTATAGATATTCACGTTATGAGTATTTATACTATAATAAAGAATAGTCTTTATCCGGGACATTTTCAAGGCCACGCATTGCGGGATACATACGCTTTTTGCGTATCTTCGGGGACTTGTTATCTTTGACCCATGCCGCGGGGCCTTGCCCACCGGCAGTTTCTCCCCGGCGCGGCAGCGCCCATGCAACAAGCTCCTGGGAAGCCGCCCCCCTTGGCCTATGGCTCGCAATCGGCTATACTAAAGTCATGACATATCCACTTATCAGGGAGATCCGGGCCCTTCCGCCGGAATCCCAGGAGCTTACGGTCCGGGGCTGGGTCAGGACCAAACGGGAGCTGAAAAATCTTGTCTTCGTGGAAGTGAACGACGGGTCCTGTTTCGGCGGCATCCAGTGTACCTTTGACCGGGCAGGGTTGGGGGGAACGGCGGAAGCGGCCCTGTCCGCGGTATCTACCGGGGTATCGGTGGAAATAACCGGGAAGCTCGTCCCCTCCCCGGCCGCGGGGCAGGCGGCGGAGCTGGCCGCCGCTTCCCTCAGGATCCTCGGGGAGGCCCCGGCGGATCGGTATCCCCTGCAGAAAAAGCGGCACTCCCTGGAATTCCTGCGGGAAATTGCCCACCTCCGGGCCAGGACCAATACCTTCGGCGCGGTGGCCCGCGTTCGCAGCCGCCTTGCCTTTGGGGTCCACGAATTTTTCCAAAGCCGGGGATTTCAGTACATCCATACCCCGATTATCACCGCCAGCGACGCCGAAGGGGCGGGGGCCATGTTCCAGGTGAC
>JAITQR010000281.1 GCA_031288815.1 Treponema sp. | reverse complement strand
CGACCTGTTAAGCAACATGGTAAAATATTTATTGGGAGATAAAAATACCGTTCAGATTAACTGTGAGGCTTACATAGATTTTAAAGTTTACCATCAGGAAGAAAGGCTAATTATACATTTAATAAATTTGAATTATACAGGTGCGGCCCGGGGCTATGCGGAAAAAACACTTCCCGTAGGACCTGTAAAAATTAAAATAAAACTTCCCGGTTTTTCACCCTCCACGGTTAAACTGCCTGGGAGCAATGAGGAAGCCGCACTATCGAAGGTGGATGGTTTTGTTATGGTGAAGATTAAAAAATTAGATATCCATCAACTGGTCATTTTGGAGTAAGGTTGTTTGATACGGTTGATTGAAAGGCCGGGGTCCATGCCCCGCCATTTTCTCCATGAAAACCGGGGAGATGAACCTGATAGATGATAATTTGAATTTCCGTGAAACGCGAAGTCCCAATCTGGAAATGGGCATAGGCATTAATACGGGAGAGACCATTGTGGGAAACATCGGTTCCCCTCCGAATACACCCTTAAAGCGGTAAAAGCTCCGGTAAACGTGATCCATGCCTCGGAAGTACAGCCCAAGGGCATCCTGGAGCCCATATCCATTTACAGCATAAACGCCATCGGGAAACCCTTTAATCTGGATCTTAAATTGAAGAAATCCCCCTGATCGTCTGTAAAAAGCCTGTGCCGGTTTTATGCTACCCTTTCCGGATATAGAGGGGAATGGAAACCAGTTCCTTGTCGTCGATGTAGAGCACAAAGTTCACCACCCCGGCGCTTTTGAAATGCAGGTTGGATATGGTAAACAGCAGATGGGAGACGGCGGTGGCGTTTCCCACGCCCTTTACCTCCACATGGCCGGAAATAGTCTCCATGTTCATCTCCCCGTCAAGGTCGCGGGTTTCGATGCGAAAACTGTGGGTTGAAAATTCCCACAGATCAAAACGAAGACGGATAACCACCGAAAGCTGCGGATGGACACAGGGAAAATTCCGGGAAATTATCGTGTCGAATGTCCCCACGATGGTGAGTTTGCCGCCGTTTTCCTGGGCAAAATCGCAAAAGGTAAAGAGTTCTGTTTTCATTAGCGCCTCATATACTTGAGGTTATTCCAAAACTTCAGCTTTTGGAATAGCTACCTTGAATTTAGTGGGAAAATTCCCGCCTCCCCATGGAAAAAAGAGCCGGGCTTGAACCAGGGAAGGCCGAAACGGCGAAAAACAAGCGATCAGATCCCATTGCCAAGGTCCGAAACTTCCACGGCGTCCTCCGACGAGGAATAGCAGACAACCCGGTTGCGCCCGGTGCTTTTGGCCCGGTAAAGGGCGATGTCCGCGTGCCGGAGCAGGACGCCCAGATACCTGCCGCTGTCATCCGGAACAAGGGCCAGGTTCGCCATGGCGACACCGAAACTCGCGGTAATGGTAACCGGGCCATTTTCAAGACTCACGGGGTTGTTCATAAGGATCTCCCGGGCCCGATCGGCAATGGCCATGCCGGTATTCAGATCCGCCCGGTTGAAGAAAAAGGCAAACTCCTCCCCCCCGTAACGGCCTATAAAATCGTTCTTCCGCAGTACCCGGGAGACCACCGAAGCCACATGCCGCAGGGCCTCGTCCCCCGCCTGATGGCCCCAGGTGTCGTTGAATTTTTTGAAAAAATCAATATCCATCATGATAATGCCGCAGAGTATACCCTGGTTGATGGCGGATTTAAGCTCCCGATTTGCCCGCTTCATGAAGGAACTGCGGTTCATCGCCCCGGTAAGGGAATCGTGGCTCGCCATGTACCGGAAACGGAATTCCCTCTCCTGCAGGGCCTCCACCGAGGAATTCCGCTGGTTTATCTCGTTGCGAAGGCTCTCCGCAAGCTCCCGCAGGGCCTTTACCTCCCGGTAAATATCGGAAACGAAGGGCATATCCGCCAATTCTTCGGAAAGCGCCGGAATCTCCGTATCTTTAAGCAGTTTCCAGATATGCTCCAGCGCCGCGTACTCTCCCGTGGATAGCCCGGGAAGATCGAGCTTCCCCATGTCCTTTTTTTCCATGTTTATTTACCTTACCGAAACTGCGTATACGATAGCAGATAATCCCGCCTTGCGGGAAGGGGCCTAAGCAGATACTATGAAGCCATGATCGATTTTGTCCATCTCCACGTTCATTCGGATTTTTCCCTTCAGGACGCCGCGGTTTCGGTGATGAGTCTCGCGGACAAGGCGGAAGAGCTGGGAATGAAATACCTGGCCCTGACGGATCACGGCAATATGTTCGGGGCCATGGATTTCCTGGCCGCCTGCGAGGAAACCGTCAACGCCAAAGGCCAGCATGAGGGGCGGAAAAACCCGGTGCGGCCCATTATCGGCTGCGAGGTCTACGTTTCCCCCGGGTCCCGGTTTGATAAAAAGGGAGCCGAAAGCGATAACAAGTACTACCATTTGATTCTACTGGCCTCCAACCGGAAGGGCTACATGAATCTGGTCAAACTCTGTTCCTTTGCCTACACCGAGGGCTTCTACTACCGGCCACGGGTGGACGAGGAACTCCTCTCTCAATACCACGAGGGCCTCATCGCCCTTTCCGCCTGCGTCTCCGGGGAGATCCCCAAGCTTATCCAGGCGGGCAGGCTTGAGGACGCGGAGGCCAAGGCCCGGCAGTACCGGGATCTCTTCGGGGAAGACGAAAAGGGAAACCCGAATTTCTACCTGGAGATCCAGGATCACGGCATACCCGCCGGGGGGCTCCGGGGTTCCTCCCTTTCCCAGAAGGATATCAACAAGATTCTGGCGGGAATTTCCCGCAAAACCGATATTCCCCTGGTAGCCACCAACGATGTCCACTACCTCAACCGGGAGGACGCGGCGGCCCACGATGTCCTGCTCTGCATAGGCACCGGGAAACTCCGGACCGAAGAGAAGCGGAAGAAGTACCACGGCGAGCAGTTCTACTTCAAAACCGGGGATGAGATGGCCGCCCTGTTCCCCGAGTATCCCGAAGCCATCGCCAATACGGTACGGATCGCCGAACGCTGCGTAACCGACGTACCCAGGGTGAAAATCAAGGATCTGCCCCGCTACCTGCCGGAATTTAAGATCCCCCCGGAATTCGCCGACGCGGACGCTTACCTGCGGCACCTGACCATGGAAGGGCTCACCAAACGCTACCCCGGGGAAAAGGCGTCCGCCCTTTCGGGAACCCGGCCGGAGGGCGCCGCCGGGACTGTCCGGACCTGGGAAGACATCCGGAAACGGGCCGAATACGAGCTGGATATCATCATCCGGATGGGCTTTACCGGCTACTTCCTCATTGTCGAGGATTTTATCAACTGGGCCAAGGAACACGGTATTCCGGTGGGAAAAGGCCGGGGTTCCGGGGCCGGTTCCATCGTGGCCTATGCCCTGCGGATCACCGATATCGACCCCCTCAGGTACAAGCTGGTCTTCGAGCGTTTCCTTAACATCGAGCGGATATCCATGCCCGACTTCGACATCGACTTTGCCAACGAAGGCCGGGAAGACGTGATCCGCTACGTCACCGAAAAGTACGGCCGGGAGCAGGTGGGGCAGATTATCACCTTCGGTACCCTGGGGGCCAAGGCGGTGATCAAAGACGTGGCCCGGGCATTGGGCATCTCCATCCCCGAATCGGAGATGATAACCAAGCTTATCCCCAAAGATCCCAAGATCACCCTGGCAAAGGCCTTCGCCGGGGAACCGAGGCTTCGGGAACTGGAACAGGACCCCCGCTACACCGAACTCTTTGCCCTGGCCCGGAAACTGGAGGGCCTCCACCGCCATTCCAGCATCCACGCCGCCGGAGTGGTGATCGGCAAGTCCGCCCTCTACAACTTTGTTCCCCTCTTTAAAGATCCCAAGACCGGGGGTATAGCCACCCAGTACAGCATGAACTTTCTGGAAAATTGCGGCCTGGTGAAAATGGACTTCCTGGGCCTCAAGACCCTGGACGTGTTAAAGCACACGGAAGAGCTTATCCGCGGCCGGGACGGGCAATACAGGGACTTCAACATCGAGACGATCAGCGAATACGGAACGCCCGAATCGGAAGCGGTCTTTAAGATGTTGGGCGAGGGGAAAAGTTTTGAGATTTTCCAGTTTGAATCCGAGGGGATGCAGAACATCTTGAAGCAGGCAAAACCCGGCAGGCTCGAGGATCTTATCGCCCTCAACGCCCTCTACCGGCCCGGGCCCATGGACAGCATACCCCAGTTCATTGAATCCAAAAACGGCCAGCGGGCTATCGAATACCCGGCGCCG
>JAITQR010000263.1 GCA_031288815.1 Treponema sp. | reverse complement strand
CGCCCACGGTAATTGCCGCGTATGTTCTGCTTTCCATAAGGAATCCGCCGCTGCTGATATTCTTCAGGAGGGCTTCGCCTTCAAAGCCGTTAATGCCGACCCTGACTATACAGTTATAGCGGGTCGGGCGGGGACTCTGGCCCTGCGCCTTTTCAACCCTTTTTTTGCTCTTTACAAACAGCATGCTCTCCACCTCCGTTATGAGTAAAGTTAAGATTGTTCCGGGGGTATAAGATAATGCCCCTCGGCAATTTTCTGCGCGATTTCAAGGGAATCGGCGATTCTCTTGCTTGCCTTCTGCACGTCAAGGATGCTGTCGTTTACATCCTTTGATATGCTTTTCAAATTTTCTACTACGCCGTAGATTGCGTCGCTTTCCTTCTGTATCTCATCGGAGCCGGTACGTACCTGGCCGGTCGTGTCCCGCAGGCTTACCAGGGCCTGGAGTACCTGGGCGCCGTTTGACACCTGAGCTTCCACCGCGGTATTTACCGAGTTAAGGGATGTCTGCATATCCTTCACCTCGGTAAACATGCCCCCCAGGGTGTCCACGGTTCCGTTGGATACCTGCCGTATCTTTTCAATGCCGGCCCGCATGTTTTTTATTTCGGTGGAAATGGACGCCGATTCCTTGTTCGACAGTTCCGCAAGGCTCCGCACTTCCCCGGCGACTACCGCGAAACCCCTCCCCGCCTCCCCGGCATGGGCAGCCTCGATAGCCGCGTTCATGGCGAGGATGTTTGTCTGGGCGGCGATATTTACCAGGGCCGCGTTGGCTTTCTCCAGAAACATCGACTGGTCGGCTATCCGGGCGAGTTCCTCCGTGAGGTTGTTCAGCATCCTCCGGCCTGTCTCGGAGGATCTGCTGAGGTTTCCCGTTGTCTCGTGGGCCTGATGTACCCCCGTACGGACCGAATCAATGTCTCCCACCATCTGTTCTATTGATTTGGAGGATCGGGAAATGGTATCGGCCTGAATGTCCACCGCGCTCTCCAGGGAATGGATATGCTTGATGATACCCTCCACCGACTCGGCGGTTTGGACTACCGACTCCATCTGGACGTCGGTTTTGTTCTGCACCGACTCCATATTCCGGGCGATAACCCCCAGGCCGTCGGAAGATTCCCGGATGGAGACATGGAGGTTCCCGCTGACGTTTTTCTGTCCCAGGTGTTCGTTGTTGATATCGGTAATGGTCTTTTTAAGCTCATCCCGGATGGTATGGAAGGCCCGCTGCACGTCCCCTATCTCATCCTCCCGGTCCCGGGGTATGTCTGTGTCAAACTGCATATTCGCCAGGGAAATTGCCGCCGCCACAATGCCCCTGATTGGCTTGATAAGGGAGACGCGCAATACCGATACGAAGATGAAAACCGCGATAAGGGCCGCCAGTCCGGCGATGATGAGGGTTTTTTTCAGCATCTGGTTTACTTCAAAGAGGTATTCGCTCTTTTCTTCGGTTCCGATCAGAAACCAGTCCGTACCGGGAACCTTTGCGCCTGCGCTGATATGCGCTTTTCCGTCAAAGGCGTATTCGGCAACATCGACGCTGTTCTGCAGTATGCTCTTGAAAAAAGACGCCAGAGGCTGCAGGGAAGGGTCCCTTGCCGCGCTTTCTATCGGGTTATACTGATTATACACCAGAGTCGTATCGGGGTGGCAGATAACCGTACCCTGGGAGTTGATCATATAGATATAACCGGTCTCCCCCATGGCGATTTGCCTGGTCATATCCGAGAGGACCGCGCCGTCCCGCCTCCCGATGAGGACCCCCGCCACCTTGTCGTCGACAAAAATGGGAGAGGCAAACATCACCACCGGCTTGCCGATTACCCGGCTGATAAGGACATCCGAAACGACCAATTCCCCGGCCAGGGATTTTATGATGTAATCCCGGTCCGCAAGGATCGAGGTGCTTCCGTCCTTGATGTAATGGGCTATACCGTCCCGGCCGACAATGCCGAAATCCATGTACCCGTGGCGGTCAATCTCCGGGAGGAGGCTCTCCTGCTGGATTTCCCAGTCCATGGTCCGGGTTCGGGCGCGGTTTGCCAGTTCGTAGAGTACATTGAGTTCCGCCTTGATGACACCCTCGGCGATAGACTGGGCCGCGATTTTCGACTGGCTTTGCAGGGATTTTTTCGCGGCTCCCTCTATAATCCCCGAGGCTATCGCATTGGAGACAAGGGCCAGGCCAGCCATAAAGAAAAGGACCAGCGCCCCAACAATTAAGGATACTTTGACGGACAATTTCACGATTCGCTCTCCTTTATAGATATGCCTGATAGATACGCCCGGATATTTCTTCGCCCAGATTATATAGCTTGTCCTTGTACTTTTCAACCGAAGTGAAATAGGGTTACGTTACCATAGGCGGTCCGGCCCCTATTGAAATCCCGGCTCTCCGTGGTATAGTAACTCCAAACCGGATGGATAGCATAAGGCAAAGGCCCAGGAGGGTAGCATGCAAAACGAAAAAAAGAAAGTTGTTCTCGTGGATGACAATCCGGTTAACCTGAAGCTGGCCAGAAACACCCTGATGGAACGGTATAACGTGTTTACCGTTCCAAGCGCCGAAAAATTGTTCCGGTTTCTTGAACAGACCCTGCCGGATCTGATCCTGCTGGACGTGATTATGCCGGAGATCAACGGCTACGAGGCCATAGGAATTCTGAAAAGCAACCCCCGGACCGCCGGTATTCCGGTGATATTTCTTACATCCAAGACCGACACCGTCAGCGAGCTGGAAGGCTTTAGCCTGGGGGCGGTGGACTATATTTCCAAACCCTTTTCCCCCCAACTGCTCCTGAAGCGGGTGGAGGTACATCT
>JAITQR010000150.1 GCA_031288815.1 Treponema sp. | reverse complement strand
TAGCTTGTGTCCCGGCCCCCGTCCGTGTTTTCCGTGTAACTTGTTACAAGCCGCTCGATCAGCACATTGCCGGTAGTATCAATGCGGCAGGTGGCAATCCCCGCCGTAAGAAGGATCTGCCGGGTATCGGCGTCAACCTCCTCCTTGGAAGAGAGGCCGGTAACCGTGAGGTCGTAGGTGTTGGCCGCCGGATCGTCCGCCAGGATGCGGCAGGCTATGGCGCACCACCGGGCGGCCCACTCTCCGGGAAGCTGCGGGTTGGCAAGCCGGGGAACCAGCACGATATGGGGATTGTTTACCGCCTCCGCCTGGGCCAGCACGCTGCCCGGCTCGCTGGCGCTGCCAGCCTCCCCGGAGAGGGCCACGAAAGCCCGGCCCCCGATCTGCCTCATGGCCCCGTATCGGCTGGTAAGCTCCTCCCCCAGGGCGGCGGTATTATCCGCATCGTCAAAATCGAAAACAAAGTAATTGTAACGCGTGTTCCCCAGGGCCTTGAACAAGGGTTTGACATTGGCCGCCTGCGTGCCGGGCGTCGTTGCCCCCTCCGTAACCGTAACCCCGCCGGCTTCGCTGGTAATAGCAACGCTGTTGTAATTTCCGCCCGTCCCGGCAACTACGGACTTGACGGTAAAACTCCCGCTTTCCCCGGTTTCGGCTTCAACGGGAAGCCATATCTCGCTGTTTATCCGCGCAACTATCGCGGCGGCCACGGCAGCGGCATTGGCTCCGGCGGGGATGGCGGCGGCATCAATTTTCGCGCCGTTTACCGTGATAGCCGCCGCGCCCTGCCGGGCCGCGGTAACGGTTGCCGTGAACGTTTTCCGCCAGGGCGTGGCCGCCTCCGGCGCGTCTACCGGCAGCACCCAGCACTCCTCAATCTTGTTCAGTTCCAGAAAGGCTTTGGCCCAGAGCGCGGCGGGGCTGCCGTAGCCGAAAAGGGCGGCGGCCTTGAGATCGGAAAGCACCTGCACGGGCGTTCCGGCAGGGGCCGTTCCCGCCCCGCTCTTGTAAGCAACAATAAGCGCTTTTTTGATTTCGCTGACGGTTCCCGCAAGGGAATTGTCAACCTCCTGGTACTGTCCCGGCACTAACAGTATGTCAGGGATTTGCGTAAACGGTATTGCCATAATCAATCCTCCATGTTTGCGTGATCGCCTATTTGCCCGGTTCCGACTATTGCCGTGCCGTCAAAGTATTCCAGTTCGTCCAGCGGTCCGGTTTCCCTGATCGCGTGATCGCCAAGCGCCAGTTCCCATTTTACCGCCCAGAGGGTAATGTTCATCTGGTCAAGCGCCCCGGAAAAAAGGCACCCGGCTTCAATGTCCGTGTCTTTTATAACAAGATCAAAGTCAGCTTTCCTGATAACCGCGGTTAGCGCGGATACAATCTGTAAAGCCCCGTCATAAAGTCTATCCTCAGAGGTGGCCCGGTATAATACCCAGCTTACAAAAACGATCCTGTTTTGCCCCCCGTCGGTAAATTTTACCAGGCTTGTCAGGATGGCCGGGGTCCTCTGGGCGTCCCTCCTGATGGACTGTTCGGTAAAGAGGCCGGGATGGGGCTCCACGGCCATCTTGGGGTAAAGGGGCAGGATTCCCGCTTTTATCTGCTCAACCGCCGCATTGCGGATAGTAAGATAATCGTTCACTTTAAAATTCCCTCAAGAAAAACCGCTACTACGTCTTCTATTCCTTTTACGTTTTCCATTGAAACGCCGAGGTAGGGGCGCGGCGGCATCGTTACCTTTTGCAGCATCCCGTAGCCCGGCACAAACAGGGCCTTCGCGCTTTTTGGTTTTATCTCCCCGCCCCACTGGTGGATTGCCGCGTACTCCATGGTCGCGCCTGCCAGCGCAGACCAGGCCCCGTCCCGCACTTCGCTGGTAAGGCTGTCCCGGAGCGTCCCTTCCCCCACCAGGATTGACCGGTGTCCCAACAAACCCTTACCCGCGTAGTATTCCCGCGTTTTTTGCGCCAGGGCTTTCCATGTGTTCCCTTCCGGGGTTTTCTTAGTTTCAAACCGTTCCTTGGTTTGTTCCTCTATTTCCACGCCGATGCCGTGCAGGAGCTTGGCGCGATCCGCGGCGTTAAGCGCGGCATTGGCCAGCATGTTTTTTACCGCCTCAATCTCCTTGAGATCAAAACTGATTGCCCCCGCCGCCATTAAAATACCCTGCCTTTTTTAAAAAACCTGCCGTCAGGAATCCCGCCCTGGCCGGGGACCACCGCTTCCGATTCCTGGCATCCCGGCCCCTCAAGGCCGCCCTGGTATTCCCGGTTGATCTTCTCCAGGAGGGCCAGGCTTTCCTTGTATTTGTTCCGGGCGTTTTCGCTGTTAGTAACGGCATCGGTCAGGCGGTCAAGGGCCAAGTCCGCGCAAACTGTTTCCAACGCCTCGGCAAACTGCGGGTTTACCGGTTGGCCTATTTCCCCGGCCCCGTCAAGGAGCCAGGGAAGATGGGCTACGATAACCCCGGTAGCCTGCCTCA
This sequence comes from Treponema sp., assembly GCA_031288815.1. The sequence continues at coordinate 1,548 of JAITQR010000150.1, read as the reverse complement.
GGGCGGTCTCTATCCGCGCCGTGTCCGGCTCACCATCTTCCAGTGTAGGAATAATAACGGATGGGAGTTGAACGGACATGAACCGCTCAACGGGAAGGAGGGGCGTCATTTCTCTTCCGGCTCTTTTTTCTTATCCTGCTCAATTACCACCCAGGGATCGAGGCGCAGTTTTTCTAACTGCGCTTCGGTCACCTGGTAGGTTTCCGTCCTTTGGGTCAGTGCCAGCCCGGCGCAGCGGTACTTTGGATACTGCGTCTTGTGGCGGAGCATGGCGGGTTTCGTTCCGGCTTTTGCCGCCTCCGCTTCCGCCCTGGCCTTGGCTTCCGCCTCGGCTTTAGCCGCCGCTTCCGCCCGGGCCGCTTCCTCCGCGGCCTTTGCCCGCGCTTCCTCTTCTTCCCTGGCCCCGGTTCCCTCCGGGACTTCTCCCGGCTGCGAATTGTTTTTCGCCATCGCCAATCCTCCTCAGTCAAAATTCTGCCACGGTTAAAAATCCCAAAATTGAAATACGTAAACCGTTTTTCCCCCGGCCCCGTTGGAGGCGGGGCCGGGGTACTTCCCTCGGGTTTTACAGTTGATAGACTACCACCAGTTCCGCCGTGTGGTAGTTGGGGTTCGACTCGCCCCCGTTGATAAGTTCCCTTGCCAGGATTGCGCGGGCCGCCGCCTCGTTGGTTGGGCTGACAATCAGGTGGGTGGGCACAATGCCCAGGGGATCGCCCCCGTCCCGCTTAAAGGTCTGCATGGCCAGCCGGGCCGCCTCGTAGCTGGCGGCGTTGAGGGCCGCCTTGGACCCTACGGCTTGCTGCCACAGGCCGTAACCCCAGCTGCCCCGGTAGCGGATGCCGTAAAGATATTTGTCCTGCATGAACGTCCGGTCGCTTTTGGGATCTGTAATTTCCTCAAACTCAGGCTGGGTGCGCTGCTGGACAATAAAAGGCTTGAGGCTGCCCGACAGGGAAAGCAGCGCCCAGGGAGACCCGCTCTCCGCCCCCGTGCCGATAATGTTGGAAACTTCCTCCGCTTCCCCGCTGCCGTCCGTGTCCGGGTATACCGGATGTTCAGTGTCAAAAAACGGCTGGCCATCGTAGCAAAGATTGGCGAAGCCCCCGGAAATGAGAGAGGCCAGATGGCGGTTCATAAACCTTTCGTACTCGTCGGCCATGTCCCGCGAAAGAACCCGGTACTGGCCCAGGTTGTCGTCTTCGATGTGCGTCCGGTCTACCCCCAGGGTGGCTTCCCACTTCTCGTTAGTAATCTGGTACGCCGATTCGGAAATATCCTTAATGACCCGGTCGCCCACCCATTTCCTCATCTGGGGGAATGCCCCCAGCCAGCCGTAGGTGTTGCTCGCGGTGCTGGAGGGGATAATGGTCGCAAGGATCTTCCAGAGGAACCTCGCTTCCAGTTCCGACATCCGGATGCGGAACTCGTCGCGGAGCGCGGTACGCAGGGTATTTAAAACAGCGCTGGTAATGATCACTTTTTACCCTCCTTGATCTTCGCTATCTCTTCCTCGCTGTAGCCCAGCGCCCTGAATGCCGCGGTTTC
>JAITQR010000148.1 GCA_031288815.1 Treponema sp. | reverse complement strand
AACCCATGAAAGCGTTCCATTGTAGGTACGTTCATGATCAGGTATAAATTGGCGGCCGCAATCTTTACAGCGGTAATTTTGCTTACCCTTGCTTTTCTTTCCGTTTCTGGTTACGTTAGGGCCATGGCAATGGGGGCAATTGATGTCTATGGTGATTGTCATTCTTCATAGTATCATCTTTTGTCCCCTTTGCCTTCTTACTATATCATCATACTTTTTAGATCACTTCCCAATATAGTATTCTTTCATCAGTGCCTCCTGTGTTAAATGTGGTAATTCTACCACAGGTAGTAAACCCACGGCCTTTAACTGGGGGGCACTTCATATTGTCTACAAAACGACGACAGGGGAAATGTATGCGTAATACTTATGTGGAAGACTGGCGGACGCTTAAAGACCGTTTTGAGCAGCGGTGGAACCGGGAACCATGGGACAAGCCCACGGACAGGCCTCTGATATGGATCATCGCCGCCGGAAAACCGGGCAAAACCATGCCGGTGGAAGAACCCCAGGAATTTAAATCCCATAAGCCCCTTACTCGGCCCGGTTTACCCTGAGCCCCCACACCCGGCCGGCGCTGAGCCCCCAGCGCCGCCCCGCGTAGGCGGAAAAGGCTTCCGCTTCGGCGCGGAAAGCCCTGGCCAGCTCCGGCCAGGAACCGGCGGCCTCGTTTTTTTCGGGCAGCACCGTCCGGCGCCAAGGTGAAGCGTCGATCCGGCCCGCCAGGGTTTCGCCGAAGTAGGCCCCCGCCCGGGAGGCAGGCTGCTGGAGTACGTGGGCCATAAATTCGTTCACCACCAGGTACTGATCCTTAATGTCGTAGTGCTGGTAATCGAAGTAGGAAAGGATGAAACGCTTTGCCGTCCGGGAAAGGCTGTCCCAGCGGGAACGGCTGAAATCCCGGAAATCCTCATCAACAAAGAAAAGGCCGTGGTAAGCCTCATGAACCATGAAGAGGGAACGGAGGTAATCCGGGGATTCCCGAGAGATGGAGATAAGCCCTCCTTCCCCGGCCCTTATTTCCCCGCCTTCCCTCCGGATGATCCCCTGGTCAAGCAGTATCCCCTCAAGCTCCCGTTCCTCGGCCAGAAGGGGAAAATCCTGGATCCGGGCAAGCTCGAAGAAACGGGCCAGATCTTCGGCGCGGTAGTCGTGGGCGTTCCAGCCGTGCTGATCGGCGATCTCCCCGTCCCCGGCCAGCCGCCCCCGGTAGCCCGCCTTCTCGACGAAAAACGCCAGCCGCTTGAAAAGCCGATCCTGGACGGCGTAATCGGCGGTATCGAAGATCAGTATGGAGGGGAAGCTTTCCCAGTTGAACACCTCGTAGTTCCGGTTCCGCCAGGAATCCCGGGGATAGGAGAGGATAAGTCCCGGATCGAGGGCTATGGGAAGGGGAAAGGGCCGCTCCTCCCCGGGACCGAGCCGGAAAAGTTCCAGCCCCGGCGCGTCCACCAGGATTGGGTAGGGATCCGCCGGAAAAAAAGCGGAGGGGAGCCGGAACCCGGCCTCCCGGGAAAAGGATCTGACACGGAATCCCGCCGCATCAACCGTTACTTCCCCGGTATTCGCCGTCCCGTCCCCGCTGCCGCTTTTTACGGAAAGATCCCCCCGGCCGAATCGGAAAGCAGGGGGCGGGTCTATCCCGAATTGCCCTTCCCCGGAAGTATAGACAAAGGGGGTGGCGGAAAGGGCGCCCGCGGAATCCCGGAAAAAACCGTACCAGCGGGGCACGATCCGCAGCCCCCGGAGCCGAACGGAGAAAGGGGAGGGGAGCTTCCCTTTCAGGTCCCCCTCCGCGGTGATGCTGAAACCTTCCAGATACCCTTCGGCCAGGGGAATGGTGTAATGAAGCGGAGCTTCCGTATCCGGATCCCCGCCTTTCACCGGAAGAAACGAGGGATCCCAGGGTAAAACCCAGGCCTCCCCGGAGACCCGGATAACCAGTTGGAGGCGGCTTTTCAGTTCCCCCGCAAGTTCGTCTCCGTCCGCGCCTCCGGTTCCCGAAACGCCCTGGTACTCCAGCTCCAGGGCCTCAAGGGGCCCAACCCGGAGGGGGGGATCGAAACGGTACTCGAAGACCTTGCCGCTTTTTAAGATATCCAAGCTTCCCGAAACGGCGTTTCTATCCAGCCCGTAAAGGGAACCTTCGGCAGGGAAACTTACCGGTTCCCGCCGGGGACAGGAAAGGAAGAGGGCCGAAAGGAGAAAAAAAAGAAAAATGAAGCGGGGGTTTCCCATGGTTTACGGGATCTAGAGGGAAACGATTTTTCTGGCCATTACCTGGGCCAGGGAGTATTTCCGTTCCTCGTTTACCTCGGGCGCATTGCGGAGAAAGGTCTCCAGCTCGGCGGCAAAAGACGGGGGCAGGAGGGGGAGTTCCCTTACCTGTTTGTAATAGGCGCGGTGGGAAGGCTCAAAGCGGCGGTTAATGGAGAACAGGGTAAGGCAGGCGTTTTTGATAAACCCGGCGGAGGCAATGAGGTAATGGAAATCGTCCCTCTGAAAAAGAGCCGCCCCCAGATCCCCCAAAAAATGTTCCATCTTCGACTGGTTGGCGTAGCGTATGGTCTCCCAGAAGGAATAACTCAAATTGCCAAGCCGCCTGCGGATATTCCTTATCCAGTCACTCCGGGAAAAGAGCAGTTCCCCGTTGGCAAGCCGGTAGAAACCGTAAGTCCCCGAATCCTTGATGAGCCACAGGGATTCGAGTTTCGTGTCGGCGATACCCACCAGTTCTTCTATTTTTGATACGCTTTTGAATTCCAAACGTACCGGGGTATCGCCGATGAGGAAACGATCCTTCATGGACTGGCTGGAAGTTTCAAAGCCCCCCACATCCCCGCCGTACAGATGGCAGCGTTCTTCGGCTTCCGGTACCGGCCCGAAATGAAACACATCGAGGATCAGGGCAAAATACGGATCCAGGGGATCGGGCAGGGCCGCCTCGTTCAGGGACACGCACTCGATCCCCGGCCAGGCGGAAAGGGTTTCCGCAAAACGATCCGCCAGCAGTTTCGTCTTATATCTCATCTCGGTTCCTTTGTATAATGATAGTGTATGAGGCATGGCGTGGGAAGTGGGAAAATCCGTATGGCGGCGCTTGTCCCCCACCGGGACAGCCGCAGAATCCTCCGGGCCTACAGCGGGGAACTTTTTGCCCGGGGATTTGCCGGGGCCTGGTCTTTCCCCTGGGCCGCCCCCCTGGCCCTTCTCACCCGGCCCCTTGAGGGGGCGGAACTTTCCTTCCTGGCCCGATCGGTGCGGGAAAAAAGCCTTGCCGCGCCGGGGGAAGGCAGATTCGATGCCGGAAGCCCCCTGCGCTTCCCCCTGCCCGGGTTCCCGCCTTTCCCCAGGGGGGGTCTTCCGCCGGGATCCCTCTGGGGGCCTGAAATCAGCCTTCAGCTCCGGGCGGAGGACTTCGGCCCTTCCGGGGCCCTTGCCCTGTACTGCATTTTTCACCGGCCTGTTCTGGCCTGCGCCGTCCTGGGGGCGGGGGACCCCCCCCTGCCGCCCGCCTTCTCCTTCGGGGCCGCCGCGGTGACCAACATGAGTTATGGCCCCCTCGGTTCCGGGGACGCGGCATATTCATTTGCCTGGGAGATTGGCGAACTCCACTGGCTTCCCGCGCTGCGGCGGAAACGGTCCGGCCGGACTTGCCCCCGGGGAGGCGCTGTGCCGGAGGAGCCGCAAAACCCGCTTGGATTTGAAAACGGCCCGGATACTCAGGGCAGGGGGCCGGAATGACGGGAAAAAACCGGGGTTCCGGTGGGGAAAAGTTTTTCTCCTTGAAGATCAAGGCGGTTCCGGGGGCCTCGAAGACGGAAATCGCGGGCCGGAAAGACGGCTGTCTGCGGGTACGGATAGCCGCCGCTCCGGAGGACGGCAAGGCGAACGCGGAACTCCGGGCCTTCCTTGCCGGAGTCCTGGGCTGTTCCAAGGGGGAGGTGGTTTTGCTGCGCGGGGAAAGATCCCGGCTCAAAACCCTGGCGGTTCCCGCCTCATGCCGGGAGAAGGCGGAGAGTTTGGGAAATTTGTAATACAGGGAGGAACTGTATGAGTTATACCGATCTGCTGGTGAAGGCCATGACCTGGCAGTATCCGGAAACGATCCCGGTGAACATCAGCATGCTGCCGGCGCTGTGGCGGAAACATCCCAAAGAAATACGGGAAATCACCGCCGGGTACCGTCAGTTTTTCGGCGATTTAAGCGAGCGTTACGATTACGATGCCTTCGCCCCGGCATCGTACCATGAAGGCGAATTCACCGACGAGTGGGGCTGCGTGTGGAGCAACATTCAGGAGGGGATGGAATCCATCGTAACCGGCCACCCGGTCAAGACCAGGGAAGACATCAGGACACTGAAGATCCCCGATAACCGAACGGGGAGAATGCCCCACGGCTTCATGTACCTCAGGCTCCTGGATCTCCGGGGTTTTGAGGAGGCCATGTTCGACTTTGCCGAGGAACCGCCGGAGTTGCAGA
>JAITQR010000143.1 GCA_031288815.1 Treponema sp. | reverse complement strand
CTTGCCGCCTGTCCCAGGCAGATGGTCTGCACATCGCTTTTTACGTACTGTATGGTATCGTAAATGGCAAGCCCGGCGGTTACCGAGCCGCCGGGAGAATTGATGTAGAGATTGATGTCTTTTTCCGTATCCTGCCCGTCCAGAAAAAGAAGCTGGGCGACCACCAGATCGGCGGCAAGATCGCTGATTTCGCCATCAAGAAATACAATCCGATCCTTCAAAAGCCGTGAATAAATATCGTAGGACCGCTCTCCGGTACCGCTCTGCTCAATGACATAGGGGACCAGGCTGTTCATTTTTTCATTCATGGAACAAATTTAACCATTCCCACCCATTAAGTCCAGATAATTTCCCTTTTTCCCCGTTGTTACCGTATTTTCCGCCTGTAAAATGTCAAAAAGTTTACGTTCCTTGATTTCTCCCCTGATAATGTCCCTCATGTTTTCCCCTTCGTAGTACTTTTTAACATCCTCAAGGGGGGCTCCTTCCGCTTTCGCCAAGACCTCGATTTCCTTTTCCACCTCTTCGTCAGAGGCTTCAAGCTTCTGATTTTCCATCAGGGTCTCTATGATAAACCGGGAGTGGAGGGTCTTGATTATATCGGGCCGCCATTCGGCTTCAATTTCCTTCAGGGCTTCGTCGCTTTTACCCATTGCCTTTTGGATATTTTCCATGGTGATCCCGTAACGCCGGGCCATATTGCGCCATCGTCCCTCGGTCTCGATGCGAATCATAGACTCGGGGATCTCCACCGGCGTTTCGGCCATGATTTTTTCAATCAGGTTGCTTATCGTGATATCCCGCAGGCGGCGCGAAAGATTCTCGCCGAGCCTTTCGCGGATGCTGTTTTTCAGATCCTCCAGGGTCTCGTACTTCTCGTCCACGTCCTGGGCCAGCTCGTCATCCAGATCGGGGAGGCTTTTTTCCTTGAGGGCGGTCAGGTTTATCCGGATCTTTTTGGTCTGCCCGGCAAAGGGAGAGGAGGCGTCTTCCGCAGGGTAGCTTTTAACAATATCCCTGGATTCGCCCTTTTTCATCCCCAGAATCTCTTCGTCAAATTGGTAGACGTTGTACTTGCTCCCCAGGGTAAAGACAAAATCTTTCCGTTCCGTATTGGGAAGCGCCTCGCCGTCTTCCCCGATTTCCCAATAATCCACCGTTACCACATTGTCTTTTTCCGCGGCGGCATCGTCGTCCCGGTCAAGCACGATGGCGTTCCGTTCCCGGATCTGCTCAAGCTCCCGGCTTAGGTCTTCGTCAGAGACGGCGGCTTCGGGAACTTCCACCTCAAAGCCTTGCCATTTGCCTACCGCGACCTTGGGCATCACATCGTATACCACGGAGAAGGACAGATCCGAATCGAGATCGAGCTTCGGCTCCCCCTCCAGGGCCGGGGTGGAAAAGGGGAGGGGCCTGTCTTCCCGGGGCATTGTCTCGTCGTCAAAGGTATCGGTCAGGGCTTTTTCGATGATCGTGCCCAAGGTTTCGCCTTTCAGGGCATCCCCCAACTTGCGCACCAGCACGTCCCGGGGCGTCTTTCCCTTACGGAAGCCGGGGATCTGGATGCTCTTGCCGTACTTGCCCAATAACTCATCGTATTGGGCGCGAACATCGTCTTTATTTACAGTCAGGGTAAGCTTAACACTGGAATGCTCCAGGCGGCTCAGTTCTTTCGATACGGTCACAATATCCTCTCTGGACAAGGGTAAATTTCGGATCTGTTTTCAGGGAATTTCCTTCCCTGCCTTTGTTTTGCGAGAGAAGGGACTCGAACCCCCATGCCGAAGCACCAGATCCTAAGTCTGGCGTGTCTACCAATTTCACCACTCTCGCGTTATCCGCCAAACCCCAGGCCCCAAAACCGGGACAGCCCTTTCGGGGGAAAAACCCGGGGCGGCAAGCCGCAAAACGGTTTTTCAAGAAGGGTTTCCCCACTTTCCAAAGGCATTATAGCCTTCAGGGTGGCGGAGTGTCAATTCCCGGTTTTTACCGGGGCAAACACCGGCCGGTATACGTCCTGCTTGGGTATGCCGTACCGTAGGAGGCGGAACCTTTTTCAGCATATACTCCGGCATGGGTAGTCTTTGAAGACCCCCTGCTCATCGGCAAGGTGGATCCTCTGGTCGAATACCCCGGCCAGGGCTCCCGGGTCTATGGTGTTGGCATTTTTTGCATTTGGAATTGCCGGGGCGGGCAAACTTGCAACCTTCCGGGGAATTCGGGGTCATAATCGAAAGTGAAATTTATCCATAACAAGACAAAAGGGGCAAAGGTATGAGCGTTGAAAGAAGACCTTGGGAAATTATAGAATCCTACCGGGGAAAATATTTTTCCGGGCGGTGGCCTACCATACCGGAGATGTACCGGGCGATTGTCTCCCGGTACGGGGATCGGGCCTGTTTTACCGTTTATGAGCCGGACCGGATAAGTCTTACCTACAACGAGGCGCTTGTGCTTATCGAAGCGATAGCCCGCTGGCTGCGTAACCAGGGTATCCGCCGGGGTGACACGGTGGCGCTTACGGGGAAGAATTCTCCCGAATGGGCGGTGGCTTACCTGGCCGTCCTCTTTGCCGGGGCTACGGTGGTTCCCGTTGATTACCAGCTCAAAAACGAGGAAGCGGATCTGCTTATCAAAACCTCCCGCGCCAAGATGATCTTTGTGGACGAGGAAAAACAGGAACACTACCTGGACATGTTTCCGGGTAAGGCGATCTCCCTGCGGAAAGGCGCCGGAACCTATCTGTACGATCTGGACGGCCCGGCGGCGGAAATAGAAGAGGCCGAATCCCAGGATCTGGCGGCCATCCTCTTTACATCGGGTACCATGGGGAAGCCCAAGGGGGTTATGCTGACCCACGAAAACCTGGTTTCCGACTCCTACCTGGCCCAACAGATCCCCTTCAAGGTGGAGTATACCGACGTATTCTACGCCCTTCTCCCCCTCCACCACGCCTATACCATGCTGGCGGTGTTCATCGAGACCATTTCCTCCGGCGCGGAGGTGGTGTTCGGAAAGAAAATGGTTACCCCGGTGATACTCAAAGAGCTGAAACAGGGAAAAATCACCATGCTTTTGGGGGTTCCCATGCTTTTCAACAAGCTCCTGGCGGGCATTTTGAAAGGGATACGGGCAAAAGGCCCCCTGGTATACGGGCTTATCAGCGCCCTTATGGGAATTTCCGGCTTTATCAAGAAGGTCTTTGGGATAAATCCGGGAAAGAAAATATTCCACGCGGTACTGGAACAGGCTTCACTCACCACCCTGCGGGTCTGCATCTGCGGCGGCGGCCCCCTGGCGCCCAGCGTGTTCAGGAAGTACAACCAGTTGGGGATAGACTTTGTGCAGGGCTACGGCCTTACGGAAACCAGCCCTATCATTACCCTGAACCCGGTGGAACACTACAAGGAAACCAGCGTGGGGAAGGTGGTTCCCCAGGTGGATATGAAGATCCTCAACCCGGACGAGCGGGGCGTGGGAGAGGTGATCGTCAAAGGCCCCATGGTGATGAAGGGCTACTTTGAAATGCCCGGGGAAACCGCCGCTTCCTTTACCGCCGACGGTTACCTGAAAACCGGGGATCTGGGATACCTGGACGATGAAAATTACCTCTACCTTACCGGCCGGGCGAAAAACATCATCGTTACCGAGGGGGGCAAGAACGTCTACCCCGAGGAGATAGAAAACGAGTTCCAGCTTTACGATGAGATCGAGCAGATCCTGGTGCGGGGTTTTGTGCAGGACCGGAAGATGAAGGTTGAGAGGATTGAAGCCCTGGTCTACCCAAACGGGGAGGCTTTTAAGGATCAGGCCAGCGCGGCCCTCCCCGGGGAGGCGGTCAAGTCCCGGGTAGAAGCCATCATCAGCGAGGTAAACCAGCGGCTCCTCTCCTACCAAAAGATCGAGCGGGTCACCGTGCTGGACGAGCCCATGGAGATGACCACCACCAAGAAGATCAAGCGGGATACCGTATAGCCGGCAGCCGGCGTCGCCCCCAGGGCTTTAAGCCGTTCCCCGGCGATAATCCGCCTCTGGCGGTTTGTTGCGCTTCGCGCGTAAAACCCCAAAAATCCCGAACAAGCGCCGCCGTGACAGGCCGCCGGGGGCTGGGACGGACCCCGCCGGCGGAAATCCCCGCGTCTTTTATTCGTAGCGAAGGGTTTAATACCCAAGAGCCCGCTTGCGCGGGGGAGCTTTAGGGCGAGGTTGTTGATCCCTCCCGCCGCGCAAGAGGCCTCGATACTATCGATAACCAAGGACTTGACAGAACGGTTTTTTAATTATATATCCTAGAATGTTTATCGGAATAATTTTATAAGCCCATGAACATACTGGATTTGGTGGGGAATACGCCC
>JAITQR010000038.1 GCA_031288815.1 Treponema sp. | reverse complement strand
AATTTCCTGCCCCAAGCCGCGGCTGTATCGCCCGTTCCGCCCGAACCAACTGCTCTATCAGGTCGCTGTCCACCTCTCGTCACTGCCGCTCCAGGCGTCTCTGGTAATAATTCTGCCGGCTCATCCCCAGTTTTCGGCTCAACGGTACGACCGTCATCGGGTACCTCATGCTATCTCCCTTGTCTTTCGCACCCCGGCAAGTGTTATGACGTTCTTTTTTTAATTCTTTCGTACTGATACCCAAGCGCTTGCACGTTATGTCCAAAAACGCGTTCTCAAGACATTAATCCATATGCGCATCGGCAAGAGCCGCTTCCAAATTCCGTATCCTGCGCCGAGCCGTCTGCCATTCATCAATCTCGTTCATCGCTTCCACCTTTACCCTTTTGGGCAGCATATCTTCCCGTCCGTAGTGCTTTATTTACTTGTTCACCGTCGAGCCGCCTCGGATCCCGTTCCGCCGTATGGCTTCATAAAGGCTCTTATATTTCCCAGCGGCAATATCCTCCACCAGCCTGAGCTTGAACGCCTCGCTGTATCGTACTACTTCTCTCATCTTTCGACTCCTTATATGACAACTTTAAACCGGGACGTGACATCTACCGGTTCTTTCTCCCTTTTACTTTACTCCTTTTTATATGCGTTCGCCTTGCTATCAACTCCTCTTTGCATAACTTTTCTACCTCACCTACATGCTTGTGTATCCTACCGTAGCCGGTATATGATGCCAGCGGGGGATATCCGGTGCAGGCGGCAAAACGGTTTACCGAAGAATCCAGGGCCCGGCTCCGGGCTGAAATTGAGGAAGCCGGGGGTAATGAGGTGTTTGTCCTGGGGTATTGTGATGAACACGGACTGGTGGCGGTCCTGGAGGTGGCGGCCCGGGGTAACGAGACCTCCGTGCTTGCCCCGGAAAGGTTCCGCGGCTCCTCTCGGCCTCCGGATGTACTCATCCACAACCACCCTTCAGCCTTCCTTACCCCCAGCGACAACGACCTGGCCATCGCTTCCCGGGCCGCCGAAGGGGGGATAGGGTCCTTTATCGTCGATAACGGGGTGGAAAATGTCTACGTCATTGCCGAACCTACTCGCAGACGAAAACGGCAGGATCTGGATCCGGACCGCCTCTGCGCCGCCCTGGAAGCGGGGGGAGCCATAAGCCGGCGGCTTCCCGCCTACGAAATCCGGGAATCCCAACTGGACCTGATGCGGCTCATCATCCGGGGTTTTAACGAGGACGCCCTGGCCGCCGCCGAGGCGGGTACCGGAGTGGGGAAGTCCTTTGCCTATCTCCTCCCTGCCATGATGTTTGCCCTGGCCAATGACGAGCGTATCCTCCTTTCCACCGCCACCATCACCTTGCAGCAGCAGCTCGTTGACAAAGACATACCCGTGGTGGCGTCGGCGTTACACAAACAGATCAAGGTGGTCCTCGTCAAGGGCCGGGGGAACTATCTCTGCCGCCGCCGTCTGGAAGACGCTATCCGGGAACAGAGCCTCTACGGGGAGGATGACCAGGACATCCGGGCCATCCTCGCGTGGGCGGAGGTCACCAAAACCGGAAGCCGGTCGGATCTTTCTTTTATGCCCCGGGATGAACTGTGGTCCCGCCTCTGTTCCGAGGCGGATCTCTGCATGGGGATGCGCTGCCCCGAACGAGAGGAGTGCTTTGTCCTGGCCCTGCGGAAGGAAGCCGCCGACGCCCGGATCCTGGTGGCAAACCACCACCTCCTCTTTGCGGATCTCGCTGCACGGGAGGAAGGGGCGGGGTATGACGCTACCGTGGTACTGCCCCCCTACCGACGGATCATAATCGATGAGGCCCACAAGGTGGAAGACGCCGCCACATCCTTTTTTTCCAAGGAATTTAGCCGCCTGGGACTCTACCGGCAGCTGGGCCGACTCTACCGACAGCGTCGGAACCGGCCACAGGGGCTTCTATTACGGCTCCCCGGCCTGAGCCTCCCGGAGCTGGACAACGCCGCTCTGGCCATCGAAAACGCGCGGGATGCCGCTGACGCCCTGGACGAGGCGGGGCTGGATCTCTGCGCTGAGGAGGGGGTTTTCCGGCTCTGCCCCCCCCGGCATGACCGAATCCTTCCGCTCCTCGCCCCCTCCCTTATAAGCCTCAGGGCCGCCTTAACCACCCTGGCGGGGGTACTCAGGTCCCTTCTTGAGTTTGCCGAAGACGGCGATGGGGAAAGCGCCGGCACGGACGATTCGGGTCGTAACGCCGTGGTCTGGGAGGTAAAGGCGGTTCTGCGGCGGCTCGAAACGGTGGGCTGTATCTGCGGCGCTTTTATTGAATATGCGGAGCGCCCCCGGGAGGTTATGTGGATAGAGGCCCATAAAGGCGCCGCCTCCGGGGAAGACCGGTCGTCCTGGGCGGTTTTTACCGTTACGCCCCTGGAGGTTGCCCCCGCCCTGGGGACCGCCCTTTTTGAGCCCCATAAGACCGTGGTGTGCCTTTCCGCCACCCTCACTGTGGGCGGTTCCCCGGGTCCGGCCGCTTTTGCCTACTGGAACAGCCGTTCAGGAATCACCCGTGTTACCGGACGGGAGCCTCTGACGGGACAATTCCCCTCCCCCTTTCCCTATGCCCGGTCGGTGTTGCTCGCCGTACCGGCGAACGCCCCCCTCCCCGATGAGGGGCAATACCCGGCCTTTGTGGAAAAGGCGGTTTTGAACTTAACCGAACTGGCCGGAGGGTCCGCCCTGGTCCTGTTTACCTCCTACGAAGCCCTCAAAAATACCTATACTGCCGTGGCGCCGGTCCTGGAAAAACAGGGGATCTGCTGTCTAAAACAGGGAGACGATGACCGCAGCCGCCTCCTTTCCGCCTTCCTTGCCGACCAATCCAG
>JAITQR010000034.1 GCA_031288815.1 Treponema sp. | reverse complement strand
ATATTAGCGATAATTCCTTCACCATAAGCTGGGATTGGGTGTTTTAAAGGCCCGGCGGCCTGTCGCGCTTGCGGAAATCCCGGTTATCGGGCCGCGAAGCCTCGGTTCGAGCGGGGTTTTCGGGATCAACATACCTCGCCCTGAAGAACGAGGTTGTTGTTCTCCCGTGGTGGTTAGACTCAGGGTTTAATACCTTATGGTTGATTCATACCTTGCGGAACGGCCATATCCCGCCCTTTAGGGGGAGAATCGTTCTTTAGGAGTTTTAATGCGTCGGTGTTTTGGACTTCTCTTTTTTGTCATGGTCGTTTTCCCGGTTTTTTCCCAGGAAGGCGAATGGTACCAGGGAAAACCGGTAAAAGATATCGTTTTCAGAGGTCTTAAGCATGTTAAGGCCACGGATCTGGAGGGGATCGTGGCCCCTTTCATCGGGAAGCCCTTCAGTGACGAACTTTTTCTGGAAATCCAGGGCCGGCTCTACGCCCTGGAATACTTCAGCAAGATCGAACCCACGGCGATTCCCGCGGATCCGGAGAACAGGGAAGTCATTGTCCGCTTCGATGTCGTGGAGCAGCCGGTGGCGGCCAGGATAACCTTTGTGGGAAACAGCCATATCCGCAGAAGCGAGCTCTTGGATGTGATTACCCTGAAAGTCAACGACGTGGTAAACCAGATGAAGATCCGGATTGACGAACAGGCACTGATCGGCAAGTACCTGGAAAAAGGTTACCCCGATGTAACGGTCAGCTCCGAAATTCAGGCGGCCAGGGACGGCAGCTATACCGTTCTCTTTCATATTACCGAAGGGGAAAAACTCAGCATCAGGGAATTCCGTTTTCAGGGGAATTCCGTTTTTTCGGATCGAACCCTGCGGGGACAGCTTACCCTGAAGACGAAAAACCTTATCAGGGACGGCGCTTTCCAGGACGCGAAACTGGCCGCCGATCGCCAGGCCCTGGTGCAGTATTACCATGACCGGGGCTATATTGAGGCCGAGGTAAGCGACGTAACCCAGGAGATCGTCAGGGACGCGAATGGCGGTAACAACATGATTATCACCTTCCGGGTTAATGAGGGGAGCCTCTTTACCTTTGGGGGAGTCTCTTTTGAGGGGAACCATATTTTCCCCACCGAACAGCTTGCCAAGCTGATCTATTCCAAGCCGGGGACGACGGCCAACGCCCGCCGGCTGGAGGCGGATCTGCAGCGGGTGGCGGATCTGTATTATGAAAACGGCTACATCTTCAACACCATCGGCCGGGATGAAGAGAAAAACCGGGAAACCGGGACGGTCTTCTACCGGATCTCCATCGTGGAACGGGGCCGGGCCCATATAGAAAGCATCACTGTCCGGGGCAATACCAAGACAAAGACCGATGTTATCCTGCGGGAGATCCCTCTGGAGCCGGGTGACGTGTTCTCCAAGACAAAGGTTATGGACGGTATGCGGAACCTGTACAACCTGCAGTACTTCTCCATGGTAGCCCCGGATACCCCCTTCGGCAGTGCCGACAACCTGATGGAACTGATCTTCAACGTGGAGGAGCAGCCTACCACGGACGTTCAGTTTGGGCTTACCTTTTCCGGCACCTCGGACCCCGAGGCCTTTCCGGTTTCCGGGATGGTCAAATGGAACGACCGCAATCTGCGGGGATCGGGAAACAGTCTGGGCGCGGAGCTCAACGCTTCTCCCGACACCCAAAGCCTTTCCGTTAATTACACCCACCGCTGGATTTTCGGCCTTCCCCTTTCCGGCGGATTCGACTTTACCCTTTCCCATACCGAGCGGCTTACGGCGATGAATAATACCGCTCCTTTCTTCAACGGCGATGAGGCTTGGGCCTTTCCCGACGGGTTCGGCTCTTACGGGGAATACGAGGACGCCGCGAAGATTCCCCCCAGCGCGTATCTGATGCGGTACCAGCAGTGGTACATTTCCGTCGGTTTTTCCACCGGCTACCGCTGGTCTACCTTCCTGGGAAATTTGGGGCTTGGCGGCGGAATACGAACCGGTTTCAAGATCAACACCTACGACTCGAATCTTTACCGTCCCTTTGATCCTACCATCCGGGGAAACAACAACGCGCCGATTCCGGCGAATTCGGTATGGACTTCCCTCTCCCTGGATCAGCGGGACATTTACTACGATCCTACCCGGGGTTACTACGGGGTTCAGCGTTTCGGCATATACGGGATACTGCCGATGGAGCCTGAAAAATTCATCAGGACCGATACCAGGGCCGAGTATTTCCATACCCTGCTCAATATCCCCCTAACCGAAAAATACTCCTTCAAGATCATCGGCGGCCTCCATACGGGGATCTCCTTCATGCTGCCCCAGCCGGGTCAGGACATGGTACACGCCGAACTGGCCAACCAGCTCGCCATTGACGGGATGTTCTACGGCCGGGGCTGGACGGGGGAGTACCGGAACAAAGGGCTCGTTCTCTGGGAAAACTGGGCGGAACTGCGCTTCCCCATCGTGCCCGGCGTACTGGCCTGGGATTTCTTCCTCGACGCCGCGGCGGTAAAGTCGACGCCCAACGCCTTGTTTAAGGAGTTCTCGATGGATGATATGCGTTACAGTTTAGGCGGGGGCATACGTTTTACCATTCCCCAATTCCCCTTCCGCTTCGGTTTCGCCAAACGTTTCCGCACGATAGACGGGGATCTGAACTGGGAGAAGGGGGGTGTAGGCGGGCTTGACTTTGTGCTGTCCTTTGCCCTTTCTTCGTATTAAGGGGAAGCCATGAAAAAAATGGTGATATGCGCGATTTTCCTGTGTACCGTCTTTGCCGGCTTTCTTCCGGCCCAGCAGCTTACCCGCTTTGCCGTGGTGGATCTGTCCCGGGTCTATGTGTCTTTTTTCCGCGATTCCCGGGCGGTTCGTGATTTTGAGGAGAGAAGCGCCCAGGTTCAGAACGAGGTAGACCGGATGACCCGGGAGATAAACGATCTTAAAAACCGGCAGATCAACGCGGAGTTCCAGGGGAATCAGCAGCAGTCCCTTCGGCTGGAAAACGAGATCTACCGGAAAAGCGAACTCCTTAAAGAGTATTACCAGCTTAAAACCCAGGAGCTTGAAGCCCAAAAGAAAAGGCTTACCCAATCCGGGGCCTTTCTGGAACAGGTTTACGACGAGATCCGTTTTATCGCCGAAAGCGAGGGCTACAGTATGGTGCTGAACCTTAAAGAAAATACCGGTATCCTCTGGTACAGTCCAACGGTGGATATTACCGATAAACTAATTCAAAATTTGGTGTCCAAGGCGGGCCGTTAAGGATCGGGGCTTTTCAAACTGTCGGATTTTGGAAAAGACTCAATCGCCGCCGTGTTCGGGCGCACAGACCCGGCGGAGGCGATAGAGGTTCGGAAACCGGGGTTTCCGAACAAGCCCAATATTAGGGACATATCTTCCGTGGAGGGGGTTTACGAATCAAGGCGCTTCGTCACCAATGCTCGATCAATACAGGCGGATAAAGCGGGATCATCAGGGAGAAGTTCTTTTCTTCCGTTTGGGCGATTTCTACGAGATGTTTGCCGACGATGCCCTGGAAGTATCCGCCCTGTTGAATCTCACCCTTACCAGCCGTAACAGCCAGCCCATGTGCGGTATTCCCTACCACGCGGCTCGGTCTTATATTGCCCGGCTCCTCAAATACGGGAAGAAAGTAGCCGTCTGTGAACAGTTTGCCGAGCCGGGCAAGGGCCTTATCGAACGGAGGGTGGTGGAGGTAATCACCCCCGGCACCGCCGTGGACGAGGATTTCCTGGATAAGGGAAGCTCCAACTACCTGGCCTGTCTCGCCGCCTTTGGGGGGCCTCTTTGGCGGCGTCTCTCCTTCGCCTATATCGACCTTTCCGCCGGAGATTTCCACGCCACCAGTTTTTCCCGCGAAGGGGCCGCGGAAAGGCTCAGGCAGGAGTTGGAACGGCTCCAGATAAAAGAGTTGATCCTGCAGGAATCCCTGCTCGAGGAGGACGGCAAGATAGCCCGGGCTGTTCTTGATCGGCCCGATCTGGTGGTGAACCGCTGGGCGGACTGGCTTTTTGATCAGGAAAGGGGCAGGCAGCGGCTTCTCCGGCAGTTCAAAACGGCCGGCCTTAAAGGCTTCGGCCTGGAGGATGACAGCCCGGAGATCCTTTCCGCCGGCGCGCTTCTGGACTATCTGGACGACACCGCCAGGATCCTTATTCCCCATGTCCATACCATCACTGTCTACCGGGACAGGGAGTACGTGGGGATAGACGAATCTTCCCAGCGGAACCTGGAGCTTATCCGCTGCCTGCGGGACGGGGAATCCCGCTTTTCCCTCCTGGAGGTGACGGACGAAACCCGTACCGCCATGGGCCGGCGGCTCCTCAAACGGCGGATCCTCCGCCCCCTGCGGGACGCCGCCGCTATTAGCGCCCGGCTGGACATGGTGGAGGCTTTCTACCGGGATCAGCCGTCCCTGGGCGTCCTGCGGGAGCTTCTGGGGAAAACCCCGGATCTGGAACGTTTAAGTTCCCGCATCGCCATGGACAAGGCCCACGGCAAGGACATGACGGCGGTAAGGAACGCCCTGGATTCCCTGGAGAGGGTGGAGGAACTGGTAAGACCGCTTTCGGTCTCCTTTGAGTCCCCGGACGCGCGGCTTCTGTCCGGAACGGATCTTTCCGCCCTGACGGCGATTCGGGATCTCCTGGCGAGGGGGCTCTGCGAGGATCCGTCTATACTGCTCACCGAAGGAAACCTTATTCGCCAGGGCTACAACGCCGAACTGGACGAGCTCCGCCGGCTTCAGGACAACGGCAGGCAGCTCCTGGAGGGCTACCTGGAGGAGGAGCGGGAAAATACGGGGATATCGAGCCTCAAGATCCGTTACAACCGGCTTATCGGCTACTTCTTCGAGGTAACCAAGGCGCATCTCTCTAAGGTTCCTCCCCATTTTATCCGGCGCCAGGGGATTGTCGCCGGCGAGCGTTTCAGTACCGACCGGCTGGCCGGCCTGGAATCGGATATTAACGGGGCTTCGGATAAGATCATCGAACTGGAAAAGAGGCTTTTCCTGGAAATTCGGGAGAAGGTAAAGGAGAATCTCCGGGATCTGGCCGCCGCCGCCGCCAGGCTCGCGGAACTCGACGCGGCCCAGTCCCTGGCCCGGGCCTCCACCATCCACAACTGGGTACGGCCCTCGATAAACAACGGGAAGGAGCTCGTTATCCTGGAAGGCAGGCATCCTGTGGTGGAGGCCCATCTGCCGGCCGGAGAGTTTATCCCTAACGACATTATTCTGGAGAGGGATGTTTCTTTCGCCCTGATCACCGGGCCAAATATGGCCGGAAAGTCCACCTACCTGCGCGCCGCGGCGCTGATCACCCTTATGGCCCAGATGGGAAGCTTCGTCCCCGCCCGGGAAGCCCGGATCGGGCTTACGGACAGGATCTACTGCCGGGTAGGGGCTTCGGACAATCTTGCCCGGGGGGAATCCACTTTCCTCACGGAAATGAACGAGACCGCCTATATCCTCAACACCGCCACCGATATGAGCCTGGTCATTATGGACGAGGTGGGCCGGGGAACCGGAACGAAGGACGGTCTGTCCATCGCCTGGGCGGTATGCGAAGAACTCCTGAACCAGGTTCGGTGCCGTACCCTTTTCGCCACCCATTACCATGAGCTTTCCCTGCTTTCCCATCCCCGCATGGCGAACCGTTCCATGGAAGTCCTGAACCGGGATGGGGAGATAGTTTTCCTCCGGCGCATAAAAGAAGGCCCGGCGGCGGAATCCTACGGGCTCCACGTGGCCCGTCTGGCGGGCCTGTCCCGGGAAGTTCTGGACAGGGCCGCCGGCATCATGGAACAGCTTGAGGAGCGGGACAGGGGACTTGCCCTTGCGCCTTCCCCCAAACCCGCGCCCACCGGGGAAAATTCCGTTCCGGCGAACCTTCGCCGCCTTCTTGAGGAAATAAACGCCCTGGATCCGGACAATATAACCCCCATGGCGGCTCTGCAAAAACTACAAAAGTGGAAAAATCTGTTAAACACCGAAAAAAATTGCGGATCCGTGAAAAGCAAAAAAAACCCGGCGGATCCCGAAAACCCCAGCCTGTTTGATTCGTATTGAGGGTTTCATACACCCGGGATTCCGGGCCTTGTGAATTGTCCCTGTCAGGGGTATCTTCCGGGCAAAACACTGAAAAAGGCCCGGAAACCTTGATTTTCGCGTCTCAATGGTGTATACTCAGATCCATATATTTATTCGTAGCGAAGGGTTTAATACCCAAGAGCCCGCTTGCGCGGGGGAGTTTTAGGGCGTTCTTAAGGTGTTAAATCTTGAGTTTAACCACCATGGGAGAACAATATACCTCGGCCCTGAAGGGTGAGGTATGTTGATTAATTGAAAAGAGGTGTCAGATGAAGAAGGTATACTGTACAGCGGTACTGATGAGTATTTTAGTATCCATGCCGGTTGCTACCCAACAGAACCAAAACGCCGCGAAGGAAGATATGGCTTCCTGGTATGAATCTTCGGATACCGAATTGTGTGTTTCCCACGCGACTTATCCCTTCGGGACAGAGTTACTCATTACCAATCTGGAAAATCAGCGGCAGGTTACCGTAAAAGTAGGCGGACGTATACCGGAAGATCCCCGGTGGATAGTGGACA